>JBARIB010000032.1:0-7810 GCA_049799535.1 Allostellaceae bacterium
CCCGCCACGCCGGTTGCGGCTCGGCAAACCCGGTAAGCGCTTGCGGCCCAAGGTCGGCGAGATCGAACAGCCCGCCGATCTGCCGGCGGGTCGCCTCGGCGATGATGAGCGTGTTCGGCGCGGCCAAACCTTGCAGCCGGGCAGCGAGATTCGGGGTCTCCCCAATGACGCCGCGCTCCTGCGCCGCGCCCTCGCCGAGCAGATCGCCGACCACGGCGAGCCCGGTGGCGATACCGAGCCGCACGCGCAAATCGTCTCGCCCCGGCAATCGGCCGACCGCCTCGATCACCGCGAGGCCAGCGCGCACCGCGCGCTCGGCATCGTCCTCATGCGCCCGCGGATAGCCGAAATAGATCAGCACCCCGTCGCCCATGTATTTGGCGACAAAGCCGCCGAAATGGCCGACCGTATCGGCGACCGCCCGGTGGTAGTCGCCGATCAACTCCCGCAGATCCTCCGGGTCGAACCGCGTCGACAGCGCCGTCGAGCCGACGAGGTCGCAGAACATTACCGTCAGCTGTCGTCGCTCGGCTTCTTCGGCACGCGGAGCCGCAGCCGGCGGCGTCGGAGGGCGGGTTTCGAACGCGGCGATCGCGCGCAGCATCCGCTTGCGGTGGCCGAGAACGACGCCGAGCTTCTCTAAATCCGCCTCGGTCAGTTCTGGCAATATCTCGGCGTCGATCGCGTTTTCGCGAAAAATCGGTTCATACTGCGCCAGCCCGAGACCGCGCAGCCACGCGGAGATCTCCATGGCACCCCCGGTGCCCTTTATCCGATTGTGCAGCTTACCCCATAACGAGACCATCCGAAGGAGGAAAGCGATGCCCGTTAGGATCTACCACAACCCGCGCTGCAACACCTCGCGCAGAACATTGGCCTTACTCAGGGAGAAAGGCGTCGAGCCTGAGATCGTCGAATATTTGAAGACGCCCTATACGGCGACCCAGCTGAAGCAGCTATTGCGCCAGCTGAAGATGTCGCCGAGTGCCTTACTGCGGAAAAAGGAGGCTGCGGCGGCCGGCATCGATCCGAAGAAATTGTCGGAGGAGGAGCTGATCGAGGCTATGGTCAAGAACCCGATCATTGTCGAGCGCCCGATCGTCGTCTCGGGCGACAAGGCCGCACTCGGGCGGCCGGCGGAGGCGGTGCTGTCGGTGCTGTAGCCGTCGATACTGTAGCCGTCGATACTGTAGCTGCCGGTTAGTCGCGACGGGTCGCGGCGGTGTATTCGGCCGCGCAGAATGTGCCGCCTTGATAATGCTCGGCGATTGGATCCGTCGGTTGCCCAGCCTCAGCCGCCAGTACCGCCTCAGCATACGGCTCGGAGTCATCCTGGGGTCGATAGCCGAGCCGCATGGCGTTCGAGTTGTCGTACCATGACCGCCGATTCCCCGAGACGCCGTAGACGATTTCGTAACGGATCTGCGGATGCTCCAGTCCGATGCGAACCAGCTGCGTGTAATCGCGGGGGCTGATCCAGATCGCTAGCCGGCGCTTATCGATCGGCCTCTCTCCAAAATTGCCGATGCGCGTGCATAAGACGCCGATGCCATGCTTGTCTGAATAAAGGCTGGCGAGAGCTTCGCCAAAGGCCTTGCTGAGACCGTAGCGGCTATCGGGCCGCGGCACCACGCGATGATCGATCTTCTGTTCACGCGGGTAGAAGCCGACTGCATGATTGCTGGTGGCAAATACGACGCGCTTTACGCCTGCCCGGCGCGCCGCCTCGAATAGGTTGTAGAGACCGATGATGTTGGCTTCGAGGATGACTGGCCACTCGTTTTCCCCCGAAATGCCGCCTAGGTGGATGATGCCTTCCATCCCGGCCACCATGCGCTGCACCGCTGTAAAGTCCGACAGCTCGGAGCAATCCACTTCTTCCCCGTCGCGCGCCGGCGCGGGTGCGACCCGATCGGAAAGGCGCAAGACCGGGTAGACACCCCGCAAGGTCTCGCGTAGCGAGCGGCCGATACCCCCGGCCGCCCCGGTCATCAGTACTCGCTGCATCCGTTACCTCCGGTTGCTTCGGTAGTCCTTGAATTGGGTCAGGCTGCGCGACGAGCGGGCGGCCAAGAATAAGCCGATAATGTTGACCGCCTTTGTTAGATTTTTTACGCCGGCTTAGTAATTAGCCCCTATTATCGCCTCGTGCTTTGAAAGGTGAAACCGTACGAAGGTTGCCAGTTCTGCCCATCACCTCTCGGCCCGTTCTTCGGCCAATATCGCAAGCCGCGGTGCCCCTTTGCCAGGCTTATGTCGTGTGACAGAGTAAATGTTTCAGGAATCGCCATCTTTACCACTCTTTTTTGGCGGGGTGAGAGCAGTGCCAACGGAAGCCATTATAGCTACTATCAGCCCCGGCGGGCGACATGAGATTGCAAATCCGGCAGTTGAGTGGTATAGGGCCGGCTAGAGGGGACAATAGATGGCCGCGACCGGATGATCCGGGATCGTAATTCCCGTGGTGAGAATTTGTCCACCACACCATTCGCCTAGAAATGAAACCCTGAGCAGGTACGGAAAGTGCATCGTGCGCTCTTTGGCGTTTTGATCGCTGCGGTCATGCTCGCCGTTGCGGGATGCAAAGGTGCCCCTGAACTGCCGCCCGCGCCGCCTGCTTCCTCGTTACCTTCGGCGCAATATAGGATCGGTCCTGGGGACAACCTGAACATCTTCGTGTGGCGTAACCCGGAACTGACGGTGACCGTGCCGGTGCGTCCGGATGGTCGCGTTTCGATCCCGCTCGTCGAAGATGTCGTCGCCATCGGCAAAACCCCGACCGCTCTCGCCCGCGAATACGAACAGCGCCTCAGCAAGTACATCAGGGAGCCGCTCGTCACCGTTATCGTTACTGGCTTTGTCGGCCCCATCCCCGACGAGGTGCGTGTGATCGGCGAGGCGGCACAGCCGCGCTCGCTCCCTTATCGTGCGGATATGACGGTCCTCGATGCGATGATTGCGGTCGGCGGGCTCACTAGATACGCTGCCGGGAACGACAGCATCGTCGTACGCACCGCAAATGGCGTGCAAACTTCTTATGCAGTCCATCTGAGAGATTTGATCGTCGACGGTGACATCTCCGCCAATGTCGCACTGCAACCGGGCGACATAATCATTATCCCGCAGCGCCTGTTGTAATCCATGCCGCCTTTCGCCGAAGCGGCGCGTCGTCAGCGGCGAGATTCGCCGCCGCGCAGTAGGCCGCCATGCATTCCTGACCTGACTCGACAGCTCCGGAGGCATTCATGAGGTTGCTGCCACCCCAAGCAATGCCCTTCTTACAAGGGATGTGGCGCCACAAGTGGCTGGGCGTCGCGACGGCTTGGCTGGTCTGCACGGCAGGATGGATCGGCGTCGCGCTGATCCCAACGAAATACGAGTCATCTGCGCGAGTTTACCTAAATGCCGATCCGCTCCTCACGCCGTTGCTCAAGGGCTTGGCTGCGGACACGGACCCGACTCGCCAGCTCGATTTCATGCAGCGCACATTGCTCAGCCGGCCAAATTTGGAGCAACTCGTCCGGTTGACCGATCTCGATATCGGAACAACCACCCCCGAGGCAAAGGAAGAGCTGTTCAAGCGCTTGGCGAACGATATTTCGGTGGCGCCCGTAACCCTTAATTTGTTGACCCTGTCTTACCGCGACCGGGATCCGGTGGTGGCGAAAAATGTCGTTCAGGCTCTCTTAACGATCTTCGCCGAGAAAACCGCAGGAAGCAGCCGAGCCGAGATGGACAACGCGCAGCGTTTTTTGGAAAGCGAGATCGCGTCTTATAGAGATCAGCTGCGCGCTGCTGAGAAACGCCGGGCCGATTTGGCCCAGCAATACCCCGACATTATTTCCAACCGGCCACCCGACGCGTCGGCGCAGAGTGACGACAGCATCAGCCGTCTTGATCAGGCGCGGGCCGCCGTGGCGCAGCTAAAACTCGAGCTGGCTGACGCAACCACCAAGCGTGACGCACTGCTGAAAGAGCTCGCTTCGGTGCCGGCTATGCTGACAGTCGATCGGGCACCGCAGGTGATCGTAACCGGCGGCCGGCTGGCACCGGTTGACGAGCGCTTGCAGGAGCTTCAGCGGAACCTCGACTCGCTTCTTCTGAAATATACCGAGGCGCATCCGGACGTGAAGGCCGCCCGGCAATCCATTGCTCAGCTCAAGGCGGAAGGGCTGGGTTCGTCTTCGGCGGCAGGAAAATCTGGCGGCAGCCCAACAAAGACCGAGGTCGCCAATACCGTCTATGAACAAATCAAGCTAAGGGTCGTCGATGCCGAGGCCGCAGTGGCGGCGGAGCAGCGGCGGCTCGATGAGGCGGAAGCCGAACAGGCGCGGATTGAAAAGGTCGCGAAGTCGGCGCCGGGCATAATTGCGCAAGCCCAGGATCTGGATCGCGATTACTTGGTACTGAAGAAAAACTACCAGGAGCTCGTGGCGCGACGCGAAGCCACAGAGATCGCCAATGCCGCCGACACGAAGACCGAGAAGATCCAATTCCGTATTGTCGATCCGCCGCAGGTTCCCGTCCTCCCGGCCGCACCCAACCGGGCAATGTATATCTCGGTCGTGCTCGTGTTTGGTGTCGGCGCCGGCGTTGTCGTACCGTTGGCATTGACGCAACTCGACCGATCATTCGCGACAATTGCTCAGCTGCGCAGTCTCGGAGTGCCGATTCTGGGGAGCGTCTCGTGGCTATCACTCGGCACGGCCCGGCGCCATGCGATGGTTCAAATGGCTGGCGTATGCGCGAGCGGCTTCCTGCTGATCGCTGTATATGGGACCTTGATTGCGCTGAGCGTTGGGCTCCATACGATAGGCGTATCTTAGATGGCCGGACCGGTTGGATTGATCGAACGGGCGGCCGCCCTCCTACAGCAGGAGGAACCGGGCGAAGCCGCGCCGCCCCTCACGCCATCAAGCGAGGAGCCGGCCCTTTCACCCGCCGGGCCGCATTTAGTTCTCGATCGCGGGCGGCTCGCGAGTTTTGGAATCGCCATTCCGTCGGCGGCACGGTCGCGCACGGTTGAGGAATTCCGCCTGGTGAAGCGAAATCTGATGACGGCCGGGTCGCAGACCGATCTAATGCACAACCGGCAGTCGACCCGCGTAATCATGGTCACCAGCGCTCGGCCGGGCGAAGGAAAGACTTTCACAGCACTCAATTTGGCTTTGGCGTTCGCCTCCGAGCGCGATGTTAAGGCGGTGCTCGTGGATGTGGATACGCAACGGCCGGGAGTGCCGCGGTTTCTCGGGATCGGGGGAGAAAAGGGAATTGTCGACGTACTCTCCGGTAATCTCGAGCTGTGGGACGTACTGATTCAAACTGATCTTCCCAATTTCATGATCCTGCCGGCAGGCCTCGGCGGACCACAGGTACCCGAACTGTTCTCCAGCCGGGAAATGAGCACTTTACTTGACGAAATGTCGCGGCGGTTGCCCGACTATTTCATCATCATCGATACCCCGCCCTGTCTGGTGAGCAGCGATGCCGCTGCGCTCGCGCCATCGGTCGGGCAGATCGTGTTTGTGGTCGAAGCACAAAGCACACAGCAGGCTGAGATCGAGGTTGGGCTCAGCATGCTAAGCGCCTGTCCTCGAATCAGCCTTTTGTTGAATAAGAGCGACTCACTGGCCGCCGACCACTTTGGCTCCTATGGCTACAATTACAATTCGGGGTACAGCTACCATTCATCCGATGGCGGGAGCGATGAGTCGCGCTCGGCCGATCCAGCCTAGGTGCCATCGGGCGAGCGCGTTTTTGGCATGGCGGCTGCCCCCGGCATTGCTATTCGCTCTACTGACCGGGATCGCAGGCGCTGTACCGGGGTGGACGCAAGTTTCTCAAGGCGGACCTCAGAGCCCGCCGGCTGCGGGGACGGAGGCTAGCCCACCGAGCACTGGCAGCGCGATTGCGCCCGCGCCGGCTTTGCCGGGCACTGCCCCGGAGACATTGCCGCCCCCGCCGGTCAGTGGCTTTGGTATTCCCAACCCTGCAGCGCCGCCCTATGCGGTCAACAACCAGATCCCGACTCTGATTTCGCCGCCGACGCTGAGACTGCTGCCGTCATACGGCGTTGTGCCGCTTCAGGCTTACGATCCGAACGCGCCGGCAGTGTTGATACAGCCGAGGGCGTTTTTGGGCGAAACATTCACAGACAACGTCAATTACGTCCATTCTCCGCGCCGTTTCGCGGCCATAACCGAACTCGGAGCGGGCGCATCGGTATCGGCGGATACGCCACGGCTCCAGGCCGTCGCCACTGGTCAAGCGACCGGCAACATCTATCTGCCGGGCAGTAACTCCAGTCTCAATCACGTCTATGGCAGCCTTTACGCCAACGGCCACGGAACGATTGTGCCGGGTTTTGCGTTTGTCGACGCCCAGAGCTCGATAACCCAATCGACCACTCTTCCCGGGTTTGGCTTTCAGAATTTGTCGACATTGCCGAGGAATCAGCAGACCCAACAATTCGTCAACAGTGTCTCGCCCTACGTCATCCAGTCCTTCGATGGTGTGGTAGATACTGAGCTGCGATACACCTTTGCCTCCAGCAATTACGGCGGTAATACAACTGTTGTAACAGCGCCCTTGACCCCAGGTCAGAGCACGCTTTCTTCCACCATTCAGAACGAGGGGACCTTCATCGCCGCTACCGGGGAGAATTTTCAGAAAGTTGCGGCGCGGTTTACCGCCGACGCCGCAAACGTCAATTCCACCTCCCCGTCGCAAAGCACGCAGGTCAGCGCCTTCAACGATTTCCAATATAACTTCACCCCGACCATCGCGGGGCTCGCGCGAGCAGGCTACCAGAACCTGCGCTATCCGAATGCCCAGGCTGCAACCTTTGCTGGAGCCACCTGGTTATTTGGCGGACGCCTCGGAAAGGTGGATCTCGTTCAGCCGGCGTTCATCAGCCTCCAGTATGGCAAACAGCAGGGTGTCTATGGCTTTACCGGCGCTGCACAGTTCAATATCACTCCGAGCATGCTTCTGACGGCGAGCCTGGTCCAGGGAATTTCCTCGCAGGCGCAGTTTTTTCAAAGCAGCTTGGCTAACTCGTCCCTTAACCCGTCGGGCGCGATCGTTAACGTATCTACCGGTCTGCCGATTTCTTTCTATAACCCCGGCCTGGGACTCTCGAACAATGTTTATCGCCAGCACCTGTTCAATATTGGCCTCAGCGACGTTATCCCACCAAACACCTATTCCATCTTCGGATTTTACAACGATCAGAAAGCTTTGACCCAAACGGTTGAGGTCCCCACCAAGACACTCGGTGTAAATCTCGGCTATTCGCGTGATATAAGGCCGGACGTCAGCGGCTATGCTTCTGTCGGCTACGCCAATTCGAACAATTCTCCGACTGTGCTCGCAACCACGACGACCAATTTCAACACCGCCACCGCCAGTCTTGGGCTCAATTATGTATTGGCTCATGCCTTGACTGGTTCGCTCGTTTATACCTTTTCGTATCAGAGCAATGGCGCCGCTCTCTCCACCGGCCGCAGCGGGGACGTGTTCGCCAATCAATTACAACTTCTGTTAAGTAAAACATTCTGACGATCATGTACGCGAAATTCTACAAACTTTCGACGCCGCCGTTCCAGCTTACTCCCGACGCACGTTTCTTTTATGAGAGCACGGTGCACCGGCAGGCGATGGCCTATCTGGTATATGGTCTGCATCATGCCGAAGGTTTCATCATCATTACCGGCGAAGTCGGAGCCGGCAAGACAATATTAGTCGATAACCTGCTGTCGACGATTGATCGAAGCAACTTCGTCATCGCAAAGATAGTCACGACTCTGCT
>JBARIB010000033.1:0-8336 GCA_049799535.1 Allostellaceae bacterium
GCGCAGGCGCGCCTCGACCTCCGCCTCGTCCGGCTCGCTCGGCTGGGGCGGGCCGACGACAATCACCGCTTCGCCGCGCGGCGGTCCGGCGGTCCGATAATGGTTGGCGAGATCAGCCAGCTTCGCGCGTCGTGTCTCCTCATGGAGTTTAGTCAGCTCGCGCAGAACGGCGGCCGGCCGGTCGCCCAGAACCCCTGCCATATCGGCAAGCGATTCGGTAAGGCGCGACGTGCTTTCGAAAAACACCAAGGTGGCCTCGACCGCAACCCACCTCATGAGCGCGCGCCGCCGCGCCGCCGATCGCGGCGGCAGAAAGCCGGCGAACAGGAAGGCGTCGGGCGGCAGACCGGAAAGGATCACCGCGGTCACTGCTGCGGATGGACCCGGAACGGCGGTAATCGGCAGGCCCTCGGCGGCCGCCCCTCGGACAAGCTTGTAGCCGGGGTCCGACACCAGTGGCGTGCCGGCGTCCGATACCAGCGCTACCCGCTCGCCGCGGTGCAATGCCGCCAGGATCGTGGGCCGCACGTGATCGGCATTGTGGTCGTGGTAGGCCGCAAGCGGGGTCGAAATCGCGTATTTCGCCAGCAGCTTCCCAGTGACCCTGGTGTCTTCGCAGAATATGCGGTCGACACTGCGCAATACGTCGAGCGCGCGCAATGTGATGTCGGCGAGATTGCCGATCGGAGTCGCAACCAAGTAGAGGCCGGAAGCCAGCTCGGTCCCGTCGGGTTTACTCGCTGCCGTACGACCGTTAGGTTGACGACCCCCGTTCCCGCCTTTGCCGGAGTCCGCTCTTGCCGCGCCGGTGGTTTTTGCGGTTCGCCTCACCGCTTGCCGTCCTCGCTTTGGCGGTGCTTGCCTGCTGCGCCCCGGCGACAGTACCGGCGCCGTTCCCCGGATCGCAATCGCCCTATTATGGCTACGGCCGGTTTCCGCCCCCGCCGCCAGTGCCTGCCGGCCCATCGTCGCCGGCGGCCCCTCCCGCTGCCGGGCCGGAGAAGGTGGCATTGCTCTTGCCGCTGTCGGGTGCTAACGCCGAACTCGGGCAAGCCATTCTCGATGCGGCGCAGTTGGCTTTGTTCGAAGCCGGTGGTGACCGGCTGGTCCTGATGCCGCGAGACACCGGCGGCAATGCGGCGGGAGCGGCCAGTGCCGCCCACGGCGTCGTTGGCGAAGGGGTGCGCCTGATCCTCGGCCCGCTGCTGGCTCCCGAAGTCGAGGCGGTGAAGCCGATCGCCCGCGACGCCCACATCAACGTCATCGCCTTCTCGACTGTGACCAGCCTCGCCGGCGGCAATGTCTACCTGATGGGCTTTCTGCCGCGCCAGGAGGTCACCCGCGAAGTCGGCTTTGCCCGGGAGCGCGGCCTCGACCGTTTTGCCGCGCTCGCGCCCAATTCTCCTTATGGCCACCTGATGGCCGACGCATTGCAGGAAGTTGCGTCGGCGAGCGGCGGCAGAGTGATCAAGGTCGAGTTCTACGATCCGCGTGCCGGTGATGCCTCGGCCGCTATCCAGCGACTGTTTCCAGAGGGTGCGGCGGAAGCCAGCGCAGCACCACCTTCGGCCGCGTCATCGCCGGCCCCTTTCGGCGCCTTGCTGTTGCCGGAAGGCGGCGCGAAGCTCGGACAGATCGCCGGCCAGGTCAAGGCCGCCGCTGGCGATGCAAGGCCGGTGCAATTGCTCGGCAGCGGGCTCTGGGACACGCCCGATATCGGCAGCGACCCGGCGCTGGTCGGCGGCTGGTTTGCCTCGTCACCGCCGGAGGCGCGCCAGGATTTCGAGCACCGGTTCACTGCGACGTACGGCCATAGCCCACCGCGCCTGGCTTCGCTTGGCTATGATGCGGCGGCACTCGCAGCGGTACTGGCGCGCGGGCCCGGCAGCGAGGCCTTCTCGCAGCAGGCGATCCTCAACCCGAGCGGCTTTACCGGCGTCGACGGCCTGTTCCGCTTTGCGCCAAACGGCCTTGTGCAACGCGCCCTCGCCGTGCTCGAAGTCACGCCGCAAGGCACAATCGTCGTCAGCCCCGCGCCGCAAAGCTTCCAGGACCTCGGATATTGATCCGCGTCAGGCGAGGAGCGCGGCGAGGACGGCGTTGAGGCGCTGGCGGCCGGCGCTGGTGGCGGCGAGGCGGTCTCGGTCGAAGGTCAGGAAACCGCCTTCGATCAGCGGCGCGAGGTTGCGTCCGAGTACGGTTTCTAACGCTTGCCCGGCAATGCGTTCGAAGCGCGCTTGCGGGATCCCCTCGACGAGGCGCAGGCCCATCATCAGCATTTCTTCAACCGCGGTGCCGCAATCGATCGCTGCTGTCTCTTCGGTCCCATTTCCTGTCGCCTCGACGGCGGCGAGCCATTTCTCCGGGAGCCGGTACTGCCGGGTCGCGCATTTTCCGAAGGCGCCCGTCAACCGGCCGTGGGCGCCGGGGCCGATCCCGACATAATCCTGATAGCGCCAATAGGCGAGGTTGTGCCGGCATTCGGCGCCTGGCCGCGCGTGGTTGGAGATTTCGTAGGCCGGGAGCCCGGCAGCCGCGAGCCGGTCCTGCGTCAGCTCGAACATCGCGGCGGTGGTCTCTTCGTCCGGCAGTATCAGTTCGCCGAGTCTCGCGAGTGTTGCGAACGCTGTGCCGGGCTCGATCGTCAGCTGGTACAGAGACAGGTGTTCGCCGGCTAGAGCTAATGCCTCGTCGAGCTCGCATCGCCACGCCGCGATGCTCTGGCCGGGGCGGGCATAGATCAAATCGAATGAGAACCGCGGAAACGTGGTACGCGCCCGTTGGATCGCGGCAATCGCCTCTGTGCGGCCGTGGGCGCGGCCCAACCGGCGCAATGCCGCGGCATCGAGCGCCTGGACGCCGAGCGAGAGCCGGTTCACCCCGGCTGCAGCAAAGGCCCGGAAGCGTTCGGCCTCGGCGGAGTTCGGGTTGGCTTCGAGCGAGATCTCGAGATCGGGCACGACCGCCCAGTGCGAACGCAGGCCTTCGAGCAAGTCGGCGACGGTCTCGGGCGGCATCAACGATGGGGTGCCGCCGCCGAAAAACACCGAGCCCACCGTACGGCCGGGCGCGAGGGCTGCTTGGCTGGCGAGATCGCTGAGCAACGCGCGCGTCCAACGCGGGGCATCGATGCTGTCGCGAACATGGCTGTTGAAGTCGCAATAGGGGCATTTCGACCGGCAGAACGGCCAGTGGATGTAAACCGCGAGCGGTTCGAGATTGAAACGACCATCGTCGCTGCCCTCACCCGCCTCGCTGCGTTCGGGCTTGGTGGGTGAGGGGGGATCAGCGCCCACCGAAACAGCTCTGAACGAGTTTGGCGAAGGCGCGGGCGCGGTGACTGATGCGATGCTTCTCGGCGGGATCGGTTTCGCCAAAGGTCAGGGTGCCGCCGAGTGGGACGAAGATCGGATCGTACCCGAACCCCCGGTCGCCACGCGGCGGCCAGGTAAGGTGACCTTCTACCTGGCCGCGGAACAGTTCGACGCCGCCGTCGGGCCGGGCGAGCGCGAGAACTGCGACGAAAACGGCACTGCGGTCCTGGTCGCCGAGTTCGCGGTGGACGCGCTCCATCGCCTCACGGAAATCCTTGGCCGGGCCCGCCCAGCGCGCCGAATAAATACCGGGAGCGCCACCGAGCGCCGGCACGACCAGGCCGGAATCATCGGCCAGCGCCGGCAATCCGCTTCGCTCCGCTGCGGCCCGCCCCTTCAATGCCGCATTGGCCTCGAAGCTGTCGCCGGTCTCCTCCGGCTCCGGAATCCCAAGCGCCGCCGCGGCGATGGTTTCGACGCCAAAAGGCGCGAGCAGCGCAGCAATCTCTTGCACTTTGCCTGGATTATGGCTGGCGATGACGAGGCGCTTGCCTGCGAGGCGGCGGGCCGTCATCTCAACCCCGGCATCTCAACCCCGTCATCTCAACCTAAGCCAAGCGCCACGCGCTGGTAGCCCGTCAGCTGCGCAATACCGGCCCGCGCGAGCCGCAACATCTCGGCGAAGAGCGGCTCGTCGAACGGGGCGCCTTCGGCCGTGGCCTGTATCTCGACAATGCCGCCCGTTCCGGTCATGACGAAATTCGCATCGGTCTGCGCCTGCGAATCCTCGGCGTAATCGAGGTCGAGCACCGGAGTGCCGGCAATCACGCCGCAGGAGATTGCGGCGACGCTGTCGCGCAACGGCGAGGCAGCCAAAACGCCAGCCGCTACCAGGCGCTGGCACGCCTGGTGCAATGCGACATAGCTGCCGGTCACGGCGGCCGTGCGGGTGCCGCCATCGGCCTGCAATACATCGCAGTCGATGCGGATCTGCCGCTCGCCGAACTGCGCTAGATCGATAACGGCGCGCAGGCTGCGCCCGATCAGCCGCTGAATTTCCTGCGTGCGTCCGCTCTGGCGGCCGCGCGCTGCTTCCCGATCGGTGCGAGTCGCGGTGGAGCGCGGCAGCATGCCGTATTCCGCCGTGACCCAGCCCTTGCCGGTATTGCGCAGAAACGGCGGCACGCGTTCCTCTACCGAGGCGGTGCACAGCACATGGGTATCGCCGAATTTCGCAAGGCACGAGCCTTCGGCATATTTGGCAACCCCCGGGTCGAGTGTGACTGGACGCATCACATCGGCGAGACGCCCCGAAACCCGCATGCGGCTTCTCCTATCGGAAACAGACGAGCTTATGAGGCCTTTGATCCCGGCTCTCGGCAGCCGGCATAGGTTTCCCAGCCGCGCCGGCGCAATTCGCAGGCCGGGCAATCACCGCAACCATACCCCCAGGCGTGCCGATGCACTCGGTCGCCGCGGTAGCAGCTGTTGGTCTCCTCCAGGATGAGCTCTACCAAGGCATCACCACCGAGAGAATGCGCCAAGCTCCAGGTCGCCGCCTTGTCGCACCACATCAGCGGCGTGTGGATTACGAAACGGTGATCCATGCCGAGCGACAATGTCGCCTGCAATGCCTTCAAAGTGTCGTCGCGGCAATCGGGATAGCCCGAATAATCGGTCTCGCACATCCCGCCGACGAGGTGCCGCGCATCGCGCCGGTAGCCGATCGCGGCGGCAAAGGTGAAAAACAGCAGGTTGCGGCCGGGGACAAAAGTATTTGGTAAACCGCCTTGCTCGAATGCGATGGCTCTGTCGCGGGTCAGCGCGGTGTCGCTGACTGCCCCTAATGCATGCAGATCTATCAGATGATCATCGCCGAGCTTGGATCCCAAATCGGGAAATTCGCGCCGCAGCCGGTCGATAATCACCGCCCGGCAGTCGAGCTCGACCCGATGGCGCTGGCCATAATCGAACCCGACAGTCTCGACCGCGGCAAAACGCGTCACGGCCCAGGCAAGGCAGGTCGTTGAATCCTGTCCGCCGGAAAACAGAACGAGCCCCTTCTCCGGGCTTCTTACGATCGACTCGTAGGCGTGCTGGGTCACCCGGCACGAGATAGCGTGTCGGGTGGCCCCAATCAACAAACCGAGCGGCGGCTCAGCGGCGTGTGATCGTCGCCAGCAGGTATCCCATCGCGAAGGCAATCGCGATGCTCGTCATCGGGTTCTGCTCGACCTGCCGCGAGACGGTCCCGACATATTGCTCACCTTGGCTGCGCAGCCCTTGCGCCATCTCGCGAGCCCGATCCGTATTCTGCACCCATTGGCCGCTCGCGTGAGCCAAGTCGCGCAAAGCCTGCGACGCCTGCTCGATAACCGAGCGGAGCCCGTCGAGCGCTTGTGTCGCCTGCTGACCGAGTGCAGCCCCGCCGCTGTCGCCGCCATTCGTCCGAGCGCCGCTCGTCTCGGTGGTGACCGGGCGCGCTCCGCTTTCCTGCTTTTCCGCCATGGCCGTGGCCTCCTTTGTCGGTTGCATCCAAGTAAACATATGCGACGGCGAATTGGCTCCCGCCAGGATGCCTCCATCAGCGCGCAGGGAATGCGATCAGCTGTTATAGTCCGGCTGGTGATTTCGGAGGTGCCATGAACGCCAATCCCTACCTGATGCTCGGCGTGCGCCCGTTCATCAATTGCTGCAGCGTGCGGACAATGCATGGCGGCAGTCTGATATTGCCGCAGGTCCGCGACGCGATGGCGGAAGCATCGCGCTATTTTGTCAATCTCGACGAGCTGATGGAGGCAGCCGGACAGCGGCTTGCCGAGCTGACGGGGGCGGAATGGGGCATCGTCACCTGCGGCAGCGCCGCTGCCGTGGCGTTGGGAACGGCGGCCTGCGTCGCCGGCAACGACCCCGTCAAGATGCTTCGTCTGCCGTTCACCGACGGGATGGTCAACCGCGTGCTGATCCCGAAGACGCAGCGCTTTGCTTATGACCAGGCGGTACGGATGATCGGCTGCCACTTGGTCGAGATCGACGCCCGCGAGGACCTCGACCGGGCGCTGGCCGAGCCGGTGGCGATGATCGTGCTGCTCGGCAAGCAAGAGCATCTCGGCAGCCTGCGGCTCGAGGAGATCGCTGCGGTGGTCAAGGCGCGCGGCATTCCGATCATGGTCGACGCCGCCTCCGAGCACCTCGAGCGGCCGAGCCCATGGCTCGTGCGCGGCGCCGACCTCGTGGTCTATAGCGGCGGCAAGTTCCTGCGCGGCCCGCAGACCAGCGGGCTATTGCTCGGCTCGAAGCCGTTGGTCCAGGCCGCCTGGTCCAATGCGTCGCCGCACCAGGCATTGGGCCGCCCGATGAAAGTGTCGAAAGAGGATATCATCGGCGTGCTGAGCGCGGTCGAGCACTGGTTCGAGGACCGCGACCATGCGGCTGAGCACCAGCAATGGTATGACGATCTGGAGGTCATCGCCGACCGGGTTGGGGCAGTGCACGGCGCCGGCAGTGAGCTGATCGAGCCGAGCGGCGTCGACCGGGTGCCACGGCTGCGCTTCTTTTGGGACCGCTGGCAATACCCGCTGGACGGACTCGCGCTGCGTCAGCACCTACTCGAAGGCGAGCCGCGGATCATGCTCGACGACAACTCGGCAGCCGAAAACTCGATCGCGATCGACCCGTTCCAATTGCAACCCGGCGAGGCGGCGCAGGTCGGCGACGCGATCGCGGCGGTATTGCACGAGGCCCACCGGCACGCGCCGACCCCCACGAGACTGCCAGAGAGCGAAATCGCCGGCAATTGGGAATTGCGTGTCGACTTCCTGCAGGGCTCGCGCATCCACCGGCTCAACCTCGAGCAGCGCGGCCCTGAGATCGCCGGCCATCAGCGCTCGATGGATTTCGAGGGTCCGGTCAGCGGCTGGCTGGCCGGAGATATTGTGCAGCTCTCCTTCACCTCACGCTACGAGGGCAGCACGATCTGCTATTTCTTCGACGGCGAAATCCGCGACGGGAAGATGAGCGGAACGGCCATGCTCGGCGCCGCCAGCGACCAGAACCACGGCATCGTCAACCGCAGCCAATTCGGCCCCGGCCGCTGGTACGCTAGCCGGGTGGCGTGAGCCCGGCAGCGACGAGGTCATAGAAATGAGGCGGCGCGATTTGCTGCTGTTATTGACCGGCTCGTTCGCGACCACGCGTGCGCTCAGTGCGCAGCCGAAGGCGATGCCAGTGATTGGCTTTCTTGGCAGCCCCACGCCAGGGTCGGCCACGGCGCTTGTGGCCGCGTTTCTGCACGGACTGGAAGAAATGGGCTACATCGAAGGACAAAACGTCGCGATTGAATACCGCTGGGCAGAAGGTCGCTTTGAGCAGCTGCCGGCACTGGCAGCCGATCTCGTCGGCCGCAAGGTCGACGTAATCGCAGCAGACGCAGTCCCTTCGGCAAGAGCGGCGAAGGACGCGACCCCCACAATTCCGGTTGTATTCATTAGCGGCTCGGACCCTGTCGAGCGCGGCTTCGTCTCCAGCTTTGCCCGGCCGGGCGGCAACCTGACCGGCGTCGCTATGATGGTGGCCGAGCTCGCGCCCAAGCGTTTCGAGCTGCTTTCGGAGATGGTCCCGCAGGCCAGCGTCATCGCCCTGCTGGTGAACCCAAACAATCTGTCGCAAACGGACGGGGTCATCAAAGGGGTGCGGGAAGCGGCGCGCGCGAAGGCAGTGCAGTTACAGATTCTGAAAGCCAGCACCGAGGGGGAGATCGATGCCGCCTTCGGCACTCTGATGCAACTGCAGGCTGACGCGCTCGTCGTCGGCCCCGACGTGTTCCTCCACAGCCGACGCGAGCAGCTCGTGGCGCTGGCGGCACGCTGTACTGTCCCAGCGATCTATGAGTGGCGCGAATCCGTCGCGGCTGGCGGTCTGATCAGCTACGGAGCCAGGCTTACGAGCGTGTTTCGC
This sequence comes from Allostellaceae bacterium, assembly GCA_049799535.1. Lineage (GTDB taxonomy): Bacteria > Pseudomonadota > Alphaproteobacteria > ATCC43930 > CGMCC-115725 > AP-15. Next base: position 8,271 of record JBARIB010000033.1, read on the forward strand.
CAACTCGGCAGTTACGCCGGAAAAATCTTGAAGGGTGCCAACCCGGGGGATCTGCCGGTGCAGCAG
>JBARIB010000034.1:0-1889 GCA_049799535.1 Allostellaceae bacterium
GGCCGCGCGAGAAGGCCTTGCCGCCACGCTCGGCACCATCCGCCCCAGTGGTGCGCTTTGTGCGCAACCCGAGGCGGTCGGCCTCCTCCTTGACCCGGCGCACACAGCCGAGGTCCCGATACAGCGCAAAGATATGGCGCACCGTCTCAGCCTCGGCCGGCTCGATGACGAGGGTGCGCTCGCTGACGTCGTAGCCGAGCGGCACGTTGCCGCCCATCCACATGCCCTTCTTCTTCGAGGCGGCGATCTTGTCGCGGATGCGCTCGCCGGTGACCTCGCGCTCAAACTGGGCAAACGACAACAGCACATTGAGGGTCAGCCGCCCCATTGAGCTTGTCGTATTGAACTGTTGGGTGACCGACACGAACGACACACCCTGGGTGTCGAAGATCTCGACCAGCCGGGCGAAATCGGCCAGCGAGCGGGTCAGCCGGTCGACCTTGTAGACGACGACAACGTCGACGCCGCCGGATCGGATGTCGGCAAGCAAGTGTTGCAGCCCGGGCCGTTCCAGCTTGCCACCAGAGAACCCGCCATCATCATAACGATTTCTCGCCGGCACCCAGCCCTCGTGCTGCTGGCTGCGGATATAGGCCTCGCAAGCGTCGCGCTGCGCCGCGAGCGAGTTGAATTCCTGCTCGAGCCCTTCCTCGGAGGATTTGCGCGTGTAGATCGCGCAGCGTTTATGGCTAGCGCGCAATATCGCGGCCTTCCATTGGCTGGTCGATCGCAACGGATGCTGGTGCGGGCGGGCGGGAAGCCGGTCGGTTCGACCTCAGTCCGAAAAACAGCGGGCCCGACCACGCGGTGCCGGTGATCTTGCGCGCGATCGCCGACAATGAGCGGTAATGCGTGGCTTGCCACGAAAAACCATCGCTGAGGACCAGCACCTCATGGCTTCGCCCCTGCCATTCCCGCAGCAACCGGATCCCGGGCTTCAGCCGAGGGCGGGCGTGTATCGTGACCCGTCCGGTTTGCTGCACCTCTAAGGCGATCCGATCGAGCTGGCGCTGCAGTTCCCGGCGCAGCCCGCCCGATGCCAGTTCCTGTATGCGGTAGGCGACAGCCCGCATCAGCAGCTCACGGCTAAGCCGCGGCGGCGGCGCCGTTTTGTACAGCCGGCACCACATCTCTCGAAGTTGGCGAAAGTCGAGCGCGGGGAGGCGCACGAGCGCCTCCTTGGTGACAATGTTTTGTCGACCCGGCATCGCCCGTCACCGCTCGCCGGCGGTTTTGGCAGCAGCGAGCCGGTACACGGATCGATCACTGGCATCCTTGCTTCGCGTCACCTCGCGACCGGCCTTGCGCAGGCCGGTAATCGCCGCCCGCACGGTATGCGGCAGCCAACCAAGCCGCTGCCCGATCTCTGCCACCGAAGCGCCTTCGGGTCGCTCGAGCATTCCGATCAGCTGCGCGCGCTTGGTGCTGGCGGGCGGTGGCTCCGCACCCCTCGCACTGGCGGTCGCCAAATCGGCGCGCTGCGCTTTGGGTTTGGAGCGTGAACGAGCCTGCTGCGGTTTGTGTAGAATCGTGTCACTGCCATTGAGACTTGCCTTCGGAGCCGCTGCTGCGGTTGCTCCCGCCCGATCGATCGGAGCCGCCGCAGAACCTGACCCTACCCGCCGCCGATTGCGACGTTGCGGTTCGCGTTCGTTGTGGGCGGCCGGCTCGTTCGTGATGCCGGTGTCGACCTTTGCTTCTGCCTTGCTCTTTGCTTTGCTGGTTTGCCTGGTGGCCATGGCCTCGTTCTCCAAATCCGCACCGCGCCTGTCGCGATGCTTGCACCACCACAAGCCCGGCGCTCGCAGGCCAGGCGGGTGGCGACCAAAGAGGAGGCCGTCAACACCGACAGCAATGCTCGCTTTGGCGGCGAAGTCGAGTGGAATGTC
>JBARIB010000035.1:0-15408 GCA_049799535.1 Allostellaceae bacterium
TTGCAATACTCTTCCAAAGGGGGCATTCCCTCCGGCAATCTTGCACCAAATGCTCACCGCATTTCCCCTGATTTGCGGTTTACCGCATTTCCGAGCTTATAGCCCATCGTGGCATGCGGTTGAATGATAGAGCGTTAACGTGCGTTTTACGCGGGCAAAAAACCGTGGCGGCGGGACGCTTGATAAGCCGCGTCTCTCGGGCGCAGATTAGCGGTGTCTTGATGCCTCCTCCGGGTCGATGAAGGAGAGTATCGGTGGATCGACAATTCTATGATTCGCTCGAGATACGCGAGCCGGGTGAGCGCGAAACAGCTTTGATGACCGCACTGCCGCGGATCATCGCGGAAGCGAAAGCGCGCTCGCCGGCTTATCGCCGTCTGTTCGCTGGCGTGCACCCCGAGGATATCATCGACCGCCGCACCCTGGCTGAATTGCCGCTGACCCGCAAATCGGCTCTGATAGAATTGCAGCGGCAGAACCCTCCCTTTGGCGGCCTTGTTGGAGCGCCGCTTTCATCCCTGCGCCGGATCTTTATGTCGCCTGGACCGATTTACGAGCCGGAAGGCAGGCGTCCCGATTATTGGCGGTTCGCCCGCGCGTTATTCGCAGCAGGATTCCGTGCCGGCGATTTGCTCCACAATGCCTTCTCCTATCATCTGACCCCGGCCGGTGCCATGGTGGAAAGCGCCGCCGAGTCGCTCGGTTGCCCGGTCATCCCGGCCGGCACCGGCCAGACCGAGCAGCAATTGCGGATAATTGCCGATCTGCGGCCGAACGGTTTTGTCGGGACCCCCTCCTTCCTCAAGGTCCTGCTCGACCGCGCCACAACCGAAGGCATCGATGTGTCCTCGTTGCGCAAGGCGCTGGTTGGAGCGGAAGCACTGCCTTCCGCCCTGCGCGCCGAATTCCGCAGCCGGGACCTCAGCGTGTTGCAGTGCTACGGTACCGCGGATATCGGCATCATTGCCTACGAGAGCATGGGGCCGGACGGCGATGTCTGCGAAGGTATGGTGCTCGACGAGGGGGTCATTCTCGAACTCGTGCTCCCGGGCACCGGCGAACCGGTGCCGCGCGGCGAAGTCGGCGAGGTTGTCGTCACGACGTTGACGCCCGAATACCCTCTGATCCGCTTTGCGACCGGCGATCTCTCGGCGATATTGCCCGGGGAGAGCCCTTGTGGCCGCACGAATCATCGCATCCGCGGCTGGCTCGGCCGCGCCGATCAGACGACCAAGGTGCGGGGCATGTTCGTGCACCCCGAACAGGTCGCCGAGATCTTGCGGCGGCACAAATCGATCATTCGGGCCCGCCTAGTGGTCGACCGGCCGGGTAGCACCGATGAGATGACTTTGCTGGCGGAAATCGGCCAGCCGGCTGAGGATCCGGCCCATATCGCCGAGACGCTGCAGTCGGTGACGAAATTGCGCGGCTCGGTGAGCCGAGTTGCCGAAGGCAGCCTGCCCGCCGACGGCAAGCTCATTGAAGACCGCCGCCGGTTGGATTGAATTCATCGAATGGTCACACTTTTTTCAAATCGCGGTCCCAATCGATTCCCCATATGGTAGGCGTAAGGTTCATCCTTACAGGTTTGTCCCCCAAACCTCGCACTCAGTCGAGAATATCGACTGTAGTCATGCGGCTCCGGATTTCCCCCTCCGGAGCCGCTTTTTTGCACACCGGAAGCCAGCGTCCGATATTTGTCCGAAGCCGATCCTGAGCTGATCGCCGAAAATCTGGCTTGCCGGCGCGGCGAGCGCTGGATTTTCACCGGGCTGTCGTTTCGCGTGGCCGCCGGCGGGGCGCTCGTGCTGGCCGGGTCGAACGGAAGCGGTAAAACGAGCCTGTTGCGGATTCTGGCGACGCTGATGCCGGCGGCGGGCGGGCGACTTCTTTGGGGCACGGCCCCGATCGAAATGGACCTTACCGCATACCGCGCTCAGCTTATCTACGTCGGCCACCAGGACCGTGTGAAACCGAGCCTGACACCGCGCGAGACCTTGGCGTTCTGGGCCGCTCTCCACGGTTTGGAGGCCCACCGGCCACCGCTTCTCGATGCGGCGCTCGGAGCGTTTGCACTGGAGGAGATGGCCGATTGGCCTTGTGGCTGGCTTTCGGCGGGTCAGCGGCGGCGGCTCGCGCTTGCCGCCTTGGTGGCTGCACCCGCCCCGATTTGGCTGCTCGACGAGCCGACAAGTGGGCTGGACTATGAGAGCCAAATACGCCTCGAACGGACGATCGCTACGCATCGTGCGGCGGGCGGGCGCGTCATAGTCGCCAGCCACACGCCGATCGATATTGCTGCTGCCGTTGTCCTGACACTTGATGCTTTTTCTCTCTCACCCGAATATGCCGCTGCCGGCTGACAATGGCGGCGTTTTTCGGCCTTTTCCGGCGCGATCTGCACCTGGCTTTGCGCCAGGGCGGCGATAGCGGCCTCGTCCTCGGGTTCTTTGTGCTCGCAGTTGCCTTGTTCCCGTTCGGCGTGGGTCCGGAGCCCGCGATGCTGCAGCGCATTGGGCCGGGTATCATGTGGGTAGCGGCGCTGCTGGCGGCGCTATTGTCGCTCGATCGGCTATTCGAGGAGGATTACCAGGATGGCGGACTTGAGCTGCTTGCCCTTTCGCGCCTGCCGCTCGAACTAGCCGTTCTCGCGAAATGTGCAGCGCATTGGGTGGCAACAGGACTACCGCTGGCCCTGGTCAGCCCCTTTCTGGCCCTCCTCGTCGATCTCGAGCCGGCTTCGATCGCAATTCTGTTCGCAAGCCTGGTGATCGGTACCCCGGCTTTGAGCCTGATCGGCAGCATCGCCGCCGCATTGACCCTGGGCGCCCGGCGTCAGGGGGTCGTGCTGTCGATCCTTGCCCTGCCGCTTTATATTCCACCACTAATCTTCGGCGCAGGCGCGGTGGAAGCAGCTACCGCCGGCGAAGCTGCGCGCGCCTATCTGTTGCTTCTCGGCGCGGTGACCCTCGCGGCATTGGCCTTTTGTCCCTGGGCTAGTGCCGCGGCGTTGCGTCAGGCGCTAGAATGAGCCGCCTGGTAAGTCGAAGCTGACGTAAGCCGGGATTAGCATTACATCTAATGGCTATGATCAATTGGCTAGCCAATCCGGCGCGGTTCATGCGGCTAAGTGCGAAAGCGCTACCGTGGTGCGGATGGATCGCCGCCGTCCTCCTTGCGGTCGGTCTTTATTGGTCCCTAGTAGTGGCGCCGCCGGATTACCAGCAGGGCGACAGTGTGCGGATCATGTATATTCATGTTCCGGCCGCCTGGATGGCGCTCAGCGTCTATTTGTTTATCGCTGTCGCGAGCGCCGTCGCGCTGGTGTGGCGGCATCCGCTGGCCGAAGTCGCGGCCCGCGCTGGCGCGCCGATCGGCGCAGCCTTCACCTTTGTCTGCCTTGCGACCGGATCGTTGTGGGGTCGTCCGATGTGGGGCGCATGGTGGGTCTGGGACGCCCGGCTGACCTCGGTTCTGATCCTGTTCTTCCTCTATCTCGGCTACATCGCACTGGTGAGCGCCTTCGATGATCCCTCGCGCGGCGGTAAGGCGGGTTCGGTGCTGGCGCTGGTCGGTGTGGTGAACCTGCCGATCATCAAATTTTCGGTCGATTGGTGGAACACGTTGCATCAGCCGGCGAGCGTCATGCGGTTCGGCGGGCCAAAGATCGCAATGTCGATGCTCGCCCCGCTGCTGATCATGGCGGCAGGGTTCCTGCTGTTGTTTCTCGCGCTGCTGATGGTTCGAATGCGGACCGCGTTGAACGAGCGCAAGGCCATGGCTCTGCGCCTCAATGCCGGTCTCGCGCCGGTATCGGCGAGAGAGCCGCAGCGGGCCGCGTCCGCCCGGACGGTCGCAGGCTGATGGGTGATTTCGACGCCCTTCTCGCGATGGGCGGCTATGCGCAGTTCGTGTGGCCTGCCTATGGATTGGCGCTCGCGGTCCTGGGCGGGCTTACCGTCCATTCCTGGCGGCGATATCGCCGGAGTGCGGTTGTGCTCGAGCAGCTTCAGCAGCGCCGAGGCAACAGGCGATGACCCGCAAGCAGCAGAGGTTAGGCGTGCTGGCTCTCGGCATGGCCGCTCTCGGGGGAGCGACGGCCTTGGTGTTGGCCGCATTCAGCGACAACCTCGTGTTCTTCTACAGCCCGAGCGAGCTCAAGGCGAAAGCGGTAGCCGCTGATCGCCGGGTGCGGATCGGCGGGTTGGTCGAGGCGAAGAGCGTATCGCGCGGCCCTGACGGAAAGACCGTCTCGTTCCGCATCACCGATGGCGAAGCGGATGTCGCAGTGGTCTATCAGGGCCTCTTGCCCGACCTTTTCCGTGAGGGGCAGGGCGCTGTTGCCGAGGGGAAGCTGCGTCCCGACGGTGTGTTCGCCGCCTCGAGCGTGCTCGCCAAGCACGATGAGAACTACATGCCGCGCGAGGTTGTCGACGCATTAAAGAAAAGTGGGCATTGGCAGGAGGGTCGCGGCGTCAAGGACGCCGCCGCGGCGGTATTGCCTGGCAATCGCTGATGCGGCGCAGGCTCATATTCCTTGTGCCGGCGGCGCTGTTCGCAGCGTTGCTCGCCGCTTTTGCGGTGGGCCTCGGACACGATCCGCATCTGCTGCCTTCGGCGCTGATCGATCGCCCGGCCCCCGATTTTGCCCTGCCTGGCCTCGATGACGGCGCGCCGGGGCTTACTCGGAAGGACCTCGAAGGCCGCGTGACGCTCGTTAATTTCTTCGCATCATGGTGCGCGCCATGCCGTGAAGAGCACTCGGAGCTGATGGCGGTGGCCCGGCTGCCCGGTGTGACCCTCGACGGCATCGCTTACAAGGACCGGCCCGAAGACTCCCGCCGTTTTCTCGCCCGCCTTGGTGACCCTTACGCGCGTATCGGAGTCGATCGCAGTGGTATGACCGCGATCGATTTCGGCGTCTATGGCGTGCCGGAAACCTATGTTGTGGACGGTACCGGCCACATCCGGTATCGCCATGTCGGTCCGCTGTCAGCCGAGGACGTCAAGAGCAAAATTCTGCCGCTGGTCGAGCGCATCACGGCCGCGGCTGACAGGCCCGGGGCCTTCAGCAGTTCCGAACAATAGCAGGTCGGTCAGGTTTCGGACTCGCGATCCTCGCTGGAGACCTCGGCGAGAAAGCCCGGGAGGTTTCGCCAGCCATAGGCGATCGCCTCGACCGAGATGCCGCCAACGGCGAGGGCTTTCCGGCTCACCTGACGGGCGCCCAGCCGCTCGTAGAAGAACCGCGAAGGGTTGTCACTTAACACCCACAGCATCGCCGAATGGCGCGCTGTCACGACGAGGCGCCGAAACAACGCGATGAGCAGCCGTCTCCCGATGCCTTGGTTCTGGTGATCTGGCGCCACGTAAAGCGTAAACACCTCACCGGCGAAGAACCTGTCACCGCGGTTCGGCCCGCAACTGCCAAAGCCGAGAATGGCGCCGCTGCGATCGACAGCGACGCGCACATCACGCGGCTCGTGCAGAATTACTCTGCGCCAGCCGGCCTCGCGGCGCCTTTCCGATAGCCCGACCAGATAGTCGCTCGACAGCACTCCGGCATAGGTCGTGCGCCAAGTTTCGACATCGAGCCGAGCAATCCCACGCGCATCAGATGGCCGTGCCGGCCGGATTGTGACCTCTCCCATCCCTCCTATAGTGCCCGGATTCGTTGGGTGAGGGGAGAGCCATCCGCGGATCGAAACGGAAAGGCTGATCGGATACCCTGACATAGGGGTACGGAAGATGGCGGCAGACATAGCGGTAATTCATTACGTATCGCGCTTGTGCGGCTCTCAGAACTGAAATAGCATTAATGCATTAACCGAACGCGGGCGGCTGCGCCGGCCATACTTCGCAATCGTCCGATTTCATCCGGAAATCGGGTCGCGTCTTCGGGTCGATGGAGGGGAGGAATGAAGGCGATGAAACCATGTCGTTTGTGGATTGTGGCGCCCGTGCTCGCGCTTGTCGCGGGCGCAGCGAGCGCCAATGACGAGCTGATCAAGCTCTCGAAAGACCCCAATGAATGGTCGATGCCGACTGGGAATTACGCGAACTGGCGTTACAGCGAACTGAACCAAATCAATAAAGAGAACGCCAAGAACTTGCGCCCGTTGTGGACTTTCTCAACAGGCGTGTTGCGTGGCCACGAGGGTGGGCCCCTCGTGATCGGGGATGTGATGTACATAGCTACCCCGTTCCCCAACAACGTCTTCGCCCTCGACCTCAACAAGAACGGCCAAATCCTGTGGAAATATGAACCCAAGCAGGATCCGACTGTCATTCCGGTAATGTGCTGCGACACGGTCAACCGCGGCGTCGCCTATGGTGACGGCAAGATCATCCTCGAACAGGCCGACACCACCGTCGTCGCGCTCGACGCCAAGACCGGCAAGGTCGTCTGGAGCGTCAAGAATGGCGATCCGAAGAAGGGCGAGACGATGACGAACGCCCCGATGGTGGTCAAGGACAAGGTCATCGTCGGGGTCAGCGGCGGCGAGTTCGGCGTCCAGGGACACGTCACCGCCTACAACCTCAAGGACGGGTCGAAGGCGTGGCGGGCGTATTCGGAAGGACCCGACAGCGAGATCCTGTTCGACGCCAACACCACCGAGCTCGGCAAGCCGGTGGGCAAGGATTCGTCGTTGAAGACCTGGCAGGGCGACGAGTGGAAGATCGGCGGCGGCGATACCTGGGGCTGGTACTCCTATGATCCGCAGCTGAACTTGATCTATTACGGCTCGGGCAACCCCAGCACGTGGAACCCGGTGCAGCGGCCGGGCGACAACAAATGGTCGATGACCATCTTCGCCCGCAACCCCGACACCGGCATCGCCAAATGGGTGTATCAGATGACGCCGCACGACCAGTGGGACTACGACGGCATCAACGAGATGATCCTGGCCGACATCAACGTGAAAGGCCAGCCAACCAAGGCGCTCGTCCACTTCGACCGCAACGGCTTTGCCTATACCCTCAATCGCGAGACGGGTGCGTTGCTGGTTGCCGAGAAGTACGATCCGAAGGTGAATTGGGCGACCAAGGTGGACATGCAGACCGGCCGGCCGGAGGTCGTTGCCCAGTTTGCCCCGGGGTCCAAAGGCGAGGACGTCAATTACAAGCAGATCTGTCCGGCGGCTCTCGGCTCAAAAGACCAGCAGCCGGCTGCCTTCTCACCAAAAACCGGGCTGTTCTACGTCCCGACCAACCACGTCTGCATGGATTACGAGCCGTTCAAGGTCTCGTACACCGCCGGCCAGCCCTATGTTGGGGCGACCTTGTCGATGTTCCCGCCACCGGGCGATAACAATCTCGGCAACTTCATCGCCTGGGACCCGAGCGCCGGCAAGATCGTGTGGTCCGATCCGGAGCCGTTCTCGGTATGGTCGGGCGCGCTTGCCACGGCGGGTGACGTCGTCTTCTACGGCACGCTCGAGGGCTACCTGAAGGCGGTCGACATGCAGACCGGCAAGGAGCTCTACCGGTTCAAGACCCCGTCGGGAATCATCGGCAACGTCAACACCTACTCGCATGGCGGCAAGCAATACATTGCCGTATTGTCGGGTGTCGGCGGCTGGGCCGGTATCGGTATGGCAGCGGGTCTGACCAAGGATACCGATGGGCTCGGCGCGGTCGGGGCCTACAAGGCGTTGGCCAACTACACCCAGCTCGGTGGCGTCCTGACGGTTTTCGGCCTCCCCGAGTGACCGTCTGATCGGGACTTACTGAGAGATGGGGCCGGCATCCCGCACTGGCAGGGGTGCCGGCCTTTCTTCGGGAGAAATCCGTGAGAGTGCTGGCGCCGCTGGCCGGCTACATTGCCGCGCTGGCTATCGGGACGGGTTTCGTGCTCGCGGCGGAAAGCGATAAGGCCGCCGAAAAGCCCTACACGATCACCGACGGTAAGGTCGACAAGAAGACCTATAACGGGTGGCGCCGCTACACCGAATCCTGTATGCGCTGCCATGGGCCGGATGGAGCTGGAAGCTCCTACGCGCCGTCGCTCGTCGACTCGGTCAAGCACATGACGCAGGACGAGTTCAACGACATCGTCGTCAACGGCCGAACCAACGTCAACGCGGCCAACGAGAATGTCATGCCGCCCTTCGGAACGGTCGAGGACGTCGTCAGCTATCTCGACGACATCTGGGCTTATCTCAAGGCGCGCGCCGACGGCGTGTTGGGCCGCGGCCGGCCGCCGCGGGTCGGAGATTAGATGAAACTCGGCCACTCATTACGGGTCGCGATCCTGCTCCTTCTCGCGGCGGGACCAGCGGCCGCGCAGACCGCCGACGTCGTCGATCGCAGCGAGCTCAAGGTTTGTGCCGATCCGAGTAACCTGCCCTTCTCAGACGAGAAAAAGGAGGGGTTCGAGAACAAGATCGCCGAATTGATGGGCAGCGAACTCGGGCTCAAGCTTGATTATGCGTGGTTTCCACAAGTAATCGGATTCGTACGCAACACTCTGCGGGCGCATCTCTGTGATCTCGTCATGGGGACCGTCGCGGGTGACGAAATCATGCAGACGACCAATCCTTATTATTTCACGACCTATGTGATGTTCTACCGTTCGGATAAAGGTCTCGCGATCGCAGGGGCGCAAGATCCCCGCCTGGCGGACCTGCGCCTCGGTGTCGTCGCCGGCACCCCGCCGGCCGACCTTCTCGTGCGTCACGAGCTGATGTCCCACACAAAGCCCTACGCCCTGACGGTCGACACGCGTTCCGAGTCGCCGACCCATCAAATGGTTCAGGATGTCGTCGACGGCACCATCGATGTCGGTTTCCTCTGGGGACCGATCGCTGGCTATTACCGTAGGCATGACGATCTGCCGCTTGTGTTGGTTGCGCTCAAGGACGAGTCGGGCGCCGCACGGATGGAATACCATATCGCTATGGGAGTTCGAGCGAACGAGCCCGAGTGGCGGCGCCGCATCAATGCCGCGATCCTAAAGCGGCAGAAGGATATTACCGGCATCCTGCGCGACTACGGCGTTCCGCTGCTCGACGAGCAGGGTGAGCTCGTCGCCGCTCCGTGAGGGTCGCACCCGCGACGTAGCGATCCGGTCGCTCTTGTTCGGCTGCGCGCTGCTGGGAGGTGCCAGCGCCGGCGCCCGCCCGCCCGAGCCGGAAGGCTATCGGATGGACGACTATCGCGCACCGACCCCGGAGACTGTCTCCGGCGGCATTGTGCTCGACACCGCTGCCGCTCACAAATTGTGGGAGCGCGGCGGTGCTATTTGGATAGATGTGCTTCCAACGCCGCGGCGGCCGGCGAACCTGCCGGCATCGGCCTTGTGGATGCCGGTTCCTCATCGCGACATCCCAGGTAGCCTCTGGCTCCCGGATATCGGTCGCGGCGCCCTCAGCCCCGAGCTCGAAAGCTACTCTCGGAATCACCTCGAATTGGCGACGAGCCGACGTCGCGATATGGCGGTCGTGTTCTATTGCCAGGCCGATTGCTGGATGAGTTGGAACGCGGCGAAACGGGCCGCCAGTTGGGGCTACTCGCAGGTTTATTGGTATCCTGACGGCATTGAAGGATGGGAGGCCGCCAAATTGCCAATGCAGAGGGCGGAACCCGCGCCGTGACGGATCTGACGCGAGCCGTGGCTTTCGCCTTGGTGTTGGTGGCCGTTGCGGTCTCGCCCTGCCGAGGGGCCGATCTCACAGTCGACCAAGTTCGCGAGATGCTGGGTTCAGCAACGCGCGATAAACCTGCGGACCTGTCTGGGAAATCCCTGGAAAACCTCGATCTGAGCAATCTGGACTTCAGACGGGCGAACCTTTCACGCGCCAACCTCTTTGGCGCGAAATTGGTTGGCGCAGATCTCTCGGGCGCCAACCTTTCCGGGGCGAAGCTCGACCTCGCCTGGATCATGCGGGCGAATTTCACGAATGCAGACCTGTCGCACGCCAGTCTTCGCGGGCTCGTCGTCTCCCCGGGTCTGGAAATCTTGCCAGCGGAGGCCCCGGTGTTCCGGGGCGCCAATTTCTCGGATGCCCAGATCGTCGCCCGATTGAGCCAATTCGACCTGCAGGGAGCCAATTTTGCGAATGCGAAGATGGGCGCCGATATGAAGAACCAGTCCATGGGACTGATGCGAACGGACTTGTCGGGATCCAATCTGGCGGGCGCGAATTTTTCCAAAGCGGATCTCAGCCGTGCCTTGATGCGGTTTGCCAATCTGACCGGAGCCAATCTGAGCGACGCCGATCTGTCGGGGGCCGATCTGTCAGGGGCCGACCTGACCGGCGCCAATCTCACTGGCGCCAACGCCGCCGACGCCGATTTCGGCGGTACGAACCTAAAGGATGTTCGAGGGCTGGAGACGGTGAGAGGACTTAGTCTGCCGACGAGGCCGTAGCACTCACTCGGAAAGTGTTTCCTGCAATGCCCTCGCCCACGCCCCCAGGCGGGCGTCCAGCTCGACCGGGGTCTCGCAGGCATAACGGATAGTGCGCTGGATCTCTTCAAAATTGCGCGCCGTGAAATCATGACGCTGCTGCAAATCGATGCGCCTCGCGCCCGCTTCGCCCTTGGCGTCGGGCGGGATCGCGTTGAGCTCGGTCGCGAGCCGGGCAACGAGGTCGGCTAGCTCGCGCTGGCGGTGCCCGATCTCCTTTAGCTCTTCGATCAAACCGGCGCGCTCGCGATCGGTTTCTTCGAGAAGACCGCGGAACACTAGTGCAAGGCGGTGGGGGCGATCGCTCGATAGAGTCCGCACAAAAGCCGCGATTTCCGACAGCCCCTCTTGCGTTGAAACCCGCCGCGGTGCGAGGCGCCGAACGAGATCGGCAATCTCGGGGTCGGCGTGCCAGTCGCCTAGGCCCTCCAATGCCGGTCCGCTCCAGTAAGCGGCAGCAGTCAGCTTAGGCACCAACCGCTGCTGGCACGGCCAATCCGGATCCTCCGCCCGCACTGGTGCCGAGCGGGCGTGCAGGGCGGCCCCGAAACCCGCCGCCAGCGCAATAATCGCCAAGGAGTATCTGCTGGCCACTCGCTATTCGGCCGCGCGCCGCGCCATCAGGCCCTTTGCCGGATCGTAGCCATAGACCGCGAGAGTGAGGAATATTGCGGTAGCGGCGACAAGGACGAGCGCAGACGTCGGTTCGAGCCGGCCGTAAAGTGCAAAGCGGATCAGCTCGACGGCATGGGTGAACGGGTTTGCCTCACAAATATAGTAGAGGAAGAGGCTCGCCTCCTTAACATGCCACAATGGGTAGAGGGCGGAGGACGCGAAGAACATCGGGAAGATCACGAAATTCATAACGCTTGCGAAGTTCTCAAGCTGACGGATCGCCGAGGAGAGGAGCAACCCGAGCGCGCCCAGCATCAGCCCGGCGAGGACGAGGGCAGGCAGCACCGTGATATAGCCGTACCAGGGCGGCTCGATTTCCCAAATCAGCGCGATCGCGAGAAAGGCATAGGCCTGCAAGATCGAGACGATGACCCCGGCCATGAGTTTTGCGGTCAGCAGGAACCAGCGCGGCAGCGGGCTCACCATGAGGATCCGCATGCTGCCCATCTCGCGGTCGTAGACCATCGACAGCGAGCTCAGCATGCCGTTGAACATAAGGATCATCGCAATGAGACCCGGCGCGATATAGACCCCGTAGGGAACGTAGGTCTCGTACGGCGGGATAATCGAGACGCCGAGCACGAAGTGAAACCCCGTGGCGAAGATCGCGAGCCACACGAGCGGCCGCACCAGCGCAGAAAAAAACCGGCCGCGCTGGTTCAGAAAGCGCAGCCATTCGCGGTTCGCGATGCCGACGAAACAGCGCAGATAATGGATCGGCCTCATGCCGCTTCACGCTCCTGGACGAGCGTCTCGAAGGCGGCGCGCATCGAGGGCGCCCGCATTTCGCGGATGAGCTGCGCGGCGGCAGCGTCCGCCAAAACTTCGCCCTTATGCAACACCACGACCCGCGCGCCCTCGCCGACTTCATCGATCAGATGGGTGGCCCAGAGCGCGGCGAGGCCCTCGTCGCGGCACAGGCTTCGGACATGGTCGAGCATGAATTGCCGGCTGGCGATGTCGAGCCCGACGGTTGGCTCGTCGAGCAGCAACAGCCGCGGCTGGTGTAACAAAGCGCGGGCGATTTCGATGCGGCGCCGCTGCCCGCCGCTCAGCCGCCGCGCTTTGTCGCGCCGCTGGTCGGTAAGCCCGACGCGCTCAATCTCGGCGGCGATCCGTCTGGCGGCCTCACGCCTCGACAAGCCGTGCAAGGCACAGTGGTAGTAGAGGTTCTGCTCGACCGAGAGGTCGAGATCGAGGGTCGGCTGCTGGAACACGATCCCCATCTGTCTGAGGCATTCCAGCATGCGCTCGCGGATATCCATGCCGAAGATGCGGATCGTGCCCTCGGCCTGGGCGTAGAGCCGTGTGGCGAGAGAAAACAAAGTCGTTTTGCCGGCGCCGTTCAGCCCAAGCAGCACGGTAAAATCGCCGGCTGCGACCGAAAAGGAGACGTCTTTCAAGACCCGCCGCTGCCCAAAACGGTGCCCCAGGCCCTCGACCGACAAAGCAGGGACGGTGTTCATCGAAGTCTCATGGGCGGGACACCACACCCCAGGGAGCTTGGCCGACCGGAACGGATTTGATCACCTTCTGCGATGCGACATCGATGACCGAGATGTCGTTGCTGACCCCGTTTGTCGTGTAGACCCGGCTCTGATCCGGGTTGAAGGCCAGGCTCCATACCCGTTGTCCGACCAGCAGATACTTCAGGACTTCATAGCTCTGCGCGTCGATCACGGCAACGCGGTTCGCGGGACCGAGCGCGACAAAGGCTAGCTTGCGGTCGTGGGTAATCGCGATCCCGACCGGCTGGATCGCCTCGGCCGCCACGCCCGGTACGGCAAAGGTGATGCGCTTGACGACCTCGCGCTTCCCGGCATCGATGACGCTGACCGTCCCGCCGATCTCGGCCGAAACCCAGAACTGCGCGCCATCGGCGGTCCACACCGCGCGGCGCGGGCGGCTGTCGACGAGTATGTTGGCGACGACCTGACGCTTCGCGGTGTCGATGACATGCGCCATGTTGGTCGTTTCCGAGGTGTTGACGAGGTATTTCCCGTCGGGGCTGATGCCCATCCCTTCCGGCTCGACCCCAACCGGGATCTCGGTGACGACCTCGCCCCGATCAACGTCGATAATCGTGACGAGGTTGCTGTCCTCGTTTGCGACATAGAGCAACTTGCCGGCCGGATCGAGCGCGAAGAACTCCGGATCTGGTCCACTGGGCAGGGTGCGCGCTATGTTGTCGCTGGCCAGGTCGAGTACCTCTATGTGATCGCTGTCGCTGGCGCAGATATAGAGGGACTTGGCGTCCTTGGACAAAAGGATGCCACGCGGGCGCTGGCCGACCGGGATCGTTTTGACTGGAGCCAGGGTCGTGCCGTCAACGACGGTGATCGTATTGTCCTTTTCGTTCGATACATAGATCGTGTCGGCCGCCGCTATCCGGGCGGCCACGAGAAGTGCGATCACCAGCCCGCGGCCGATCAACCCATTCGGCATTTCGTCTCGGGCTTGTCGATCCCGAGCGTATCGAGCTCGGAGAATTGGTGCAAAAAACCGGGTTGCGGCGAGACCGACACGAGCGAGCGCGCGTCAGCCAGCAACACCGGCTGGCGCAGCTGGCCGTCCCACGAGCGGAAGCTCAGCCGGGCGCCTTTATAGGCGGCGAGTTCGAACCGGTCGCTGCGCACAAACGCCACGATCGCGGCCGGATCGGCCGATTTCGACCGCGTGGCCGCCTCACCAATTGCCCGCACCGCCATCCAGGCGGCGTAATCGCGGTCGGTCATCCAGCGCTTGGACTGGTGCAGGAAACGATCCTGCAGCTGGGTGGCGCCCCATTGCTCGTGCGGCCTAGCCCAGGCGCTCGGCACCAGGCCCTGCGTTCCGGCGACAGGGCGCGGGTCGAAGGTGCGGTAAGGCAGGTAGTCGCCAAACTCGTCCCCCTCGTCGGCAACGACCAGCACGTCATAGCTAATGCCTTGCGTGAAACGCGCGACTTCGGCCTGGATCGCAAAATGGCCGGTATCGGTCCGCCTTGCGCCTGGAACAAAGGTCCACGGTTTCTCCTGGACGATACGCGCCTGGAACTTGAGCGCCGCATGGCGAACGTCGCCCGCGAATTCCCGGTCGCCCTCGCCATGGCCCACGACCAGCAAAAGGTCCTGCCACCGCTTTGCGACCAGATATTGGACGAGCGCGTCGGCGAGCATCGCCCGGCTCGGCAACAGATGCAGAATGTTGGCGCGGCAATCCTCGCCGCGCAGCCGGTCGTCCGTGGAGCCGGCATCGAACAGGGTGATTCCCGCGGCCTCGGGCAGACCGGCGACCGACAGCAGCTTTGGTGCCGCCAGGTCGGTCACGACCAGGCGGATCCCCTTCGCGGCAAGCTCGCGGAGGCCTGCGGCGACATCACCTTCTTCCGGCACGATCGTCTCGGTCAAGGTGAACGACTGGCCGGTAAAGTGGCCGGTAGTCTCGTTATCGGCGATGCCGAGCCGCGCGCCCTGGATTCCTTCATCCTGCGGCGGCTGATCGAGATAGGAGAGCGGCAAGCTTCGCTTCACCGCCTGCGACAACCACCCGATCTGAATCGTCTCTGCTTCAGCGCAAACGGCGCTCGCCGACAGAGCCAAGACGACCATCAGGAGGAGTACTGGTGACGAGAAGCCTCGCCAACCGATCATCAGCGCTCGAACCGAAGTCTCGTTGCCAGAGGACGAATTCCGCTAGATATCCGCGTAAGCGCGAATTTCGGCGCGGGCGCCGGGGTGGGTCACGGCGCCGTGCTCGGCGTCGCCGACTGTCTGCGCATAGCGCCACAGGCAACCCGACTGGTAGTCGTTGCGGCGCGGCGTCCAGGCTCGGCGGCGGTCGGCAAGCTCGGCCTCGCTCAATGCCACGTCCAGGCTGCCGGCCGCCGCGTCGATCGTGATCATATCGCCGTCGCGCAATAGTCCGATCGGACCGCCTGCGGCCGCTTCCGGCCCGACATGGCCGATGCAGAAGCCGTGGGTCGCACCCGAGAAGCGGCCATCGGTCAATAGCGCTACTTTCTCCCCGACACCCTGGCCGTAGAGCGCGGCAGTCGTCGACAGCATCTCGCGCATGCCCGGTCCGCCGCGCGGCCCCTCATAGCGGATCACGATGACGTCGCCTTCCTTATAGCGGCGCTTGTCGACCGCCTCGAAGGCGTCCTCTTCGCGGTCGAAGCACAGCGCCGGGCCGGTAAAGCGCAGCCTCGTCTGCAGGCCGGCGACCTTCACTATGGCGCCTTGCGGCGCGAGGTTGCCCTTCAGCACGACGTGTCCGCCGGTCGGCGCGATGGGGTTGGAGGTTGGACGGACGACATCCTGCCCAGTTGGGAATTTCACATC
>JBARIB010000036.1:0-11951 GCA_049799535.1 Allostellaceae bacterium
CGGGCACCGACCATGCCGGCATCGCCACCGAGATCGTCGTCGGCAATCAACTGATCGCAGAGGGGCGGGCGAAAAACGATGTTGGGCGCGAGCGGTTCGTCGCGCGGGTTTGGGAATGGAAGGAGGAGTCGGGCGGTACGATCACCCGCCAACTGCGGCGACTCGGCGCTTCGCCCGATTGGGCCCGCGAGCGATTCACCATGGACCCGAAGCTCGCCGCCGCGGTCCGCCGCGTTTTTGTCCAGCTCTATCGCGACGGACTGATCTATCGCGACAAGCGTCTCGTCAACTGGGACCCGGAGATGCACACCGTGATCTCGGATCTCGAGGTGGACAACCGCGAGACCAAAGGCTCACTGTGGCACATCCGCTATCCGATCGAGGGCGAGGAGGGACGCTATATCGTCGTAGCGACGACGCGCCCGGAGACCATGCTCGGCGACACGGGGGTTGCCGTGCACCCCGAGGATGCGCGCTATGCCGGACTGGTCGGCAAGTTCGTGCGGCTGCCGCTCGTCGACCGGCTGATCCCGATCGTTGCCGACGCATACGCCGACCCGGAAACCGGCAGTGGCGTGGTCAAAATCACCCCGGCGCATGATTTCAACGACTTTGAGGTCGGCAAGCGTCACAATTTACGACTCATCAATATTTTCGATAGAGACGCCAAAATTAAATCAAGCGTATTTGACGATTTTTCCTTCGGACATCGGGCGCCTCTTGAAAACGTAACTCATGCCGATGAAGACGGCCTCCTAGGAAAGTCGACTGTCGAGGAAATTCCCGAGGCTTATCGCGGCTTGGATCGGTTCGTTGCACGGAAAAAAATAGTCGGCGACCTCGAAGCATTAGGGCTCCTCGACGAGGTCGAGGACCATACCTTGATGGTGCCACATCACGAGCGCTCAGACGTCGTTATCGAGCCATGGCTAACCGACCAGTGGTTCTGCAATGCCGGCGAACTGGCCAAGGCGGCGACCGAAGCGGTCGAGAGTGGCCGCACTCGGTTCATCCCGCGGCAATGGGAGAACACGTTCTTTGATTGGCTGCGCAACATCCAGCCCTGGTGCATCTCGCGCCAGCTGTGGTGGGGGCACCAGATCCCGGCCTGGTACGACACCGAGGGCGCAGTCTTCGTCGCCGAGAGCAAAGAGGAAGCGGCTGCCGAGGCGGCGGCGAAATATGGCCGGCCGGTGACACTAACCCAGGACGAGGACGTTCTCGACACCTGGTTCTCCTCGGCGTTGTGGCCGTTTTCGACCCTGGGTTGGCCGGAAGAGAACCGCTTCCTGAAGCGATATTACCCGACCGACGTGCTCGTCACCGGCTTCGACATCATCTTTTTCTGGGTCGCACGGATGATGATGATGGGGCTGCGCTTCATGGGCGAGGTGCCGTTCCGCACCGTATACATCCACGCGCTGGTGCGCGACGCGCGCGGCCAGAAGATGTCGAAATCGCGCGGCAATATCATTGATCCGCTCGACCTGATCGACCGCTACGGTTGCGACGCGGTGCGGTTCACATTGGCGGCATTGGCCGCCCCCGGCCGCGACATCAAGCTCGCCGAGAGCCGGGTCGAGGGCTACCGCAACTTCGCGACCAAGCTGTGGAATGCCGCGCGCTACGCGGAGATGAACGGTTGCGCGTTTGACGCAGGCTTCGATCCGCGAAGCTGCCAGCGGAAGGAAAATCGCTGGATAGCCAGCGCGACGCGCGACTGCGTGATGGCTGTGACGGCGGCGCTCGAATCTTTCCGTTTCGACGGAGCGGCGAATCATCTCTACCAGTTCGTGTGGGGCACCTTCTGCGACTGGTATATCGAGTTCACAAAGCCGATCCTGCAAGGTAGCGACGCAGCGGCACGCACCGAAACACAGGCCATGACCGCCTGGGTTCTGGGACGCATTCTTCACTTGCTACACCCGATTATGCCGTTTGTGACCGAGGAAGTGTGGGAAAGCCTCATCGGCCCTGGGGCGGGGCTATTGCTGACGGCGCCTTGGCCGGAGTTAGCCGATGACCTGCACGACCCCGATAGTGCGTACGAGATGGAAGCACTAGTACGGGATATCTCGGCGATCAGAGCGGCACGTGCGGAATTGAATGTACCGCCGGGAGCTTCAATTGAAACGGAGGGCAAGGACGCAGAGGAGAGCGCTACAGTTAGGATTAGGTCTTATCCGGAACATTACGAGCGCCTCGCTCGGATCAGGCTGACCGGCGTGGAAACTAAAGCCCAAGTGAGGAGCTTTGTCTTATCTCCGGCTCCTAGCGCCGACTTGCGAGCAGACGAGGCGAGCATCTCGGTAGCCGGGACCCAAATAACATTTAATCTCCGAATCGGTAATATAATCGATGTGGCGCAAGAGAAGGCGCGGTTGGGCAAGGAAATCAGCAGGCTCGATGCAGAATTGGCTAAAATCGCCGCCAAGCTCGCCAACCCCAATTTCCTTGCCAAGGCCAAGGCCGAGGTCGTGGAAGAGCAGCGAACGCGCGAAGCGGAGGCCGTGCGCGATCGCGAGCGCCTACGGGCGGCTTACGCCCGGCTGTTGATAGCTGATACTCGCGCCGGTTAAAACCGAGCCCTATTGCGAATTCGGCAGATTGATGAAAGTCGATCAACTACTGGAAATGGCGTACCCGCAAAAGGTTGCGCGGGACATCATTATTGGGATGGCACGTCCCATCAACCAGCATCTCATCAAACTAGTCGGCTTTGATTTTCCGCCCGAGGCCAGGCGGCACTTCAAACGGGAGCTGCGAAACTGGCTGGATGAAATCCAACGGATTCGGCTCAAACCGACAACGCGAACGGGCTCGTTCAAGTTTTATTTCGATCCACTGTTTGACTATCCCTTCGGCGGGGTGGAAATTTCAAATATGCGAGCGTTGATTGATTTCATTTCAGGCGAATACGACGGGATCAGGCCCACCAATTCACCAGAACAATTGGTTGAGTGGTTGCGGGCATTTCATACCGAGCTGGCCGAGCGTCTACACAATGGGGAGACGGTGCTCGATTTGATCCCCGAATGATTGAGGGCTGCGGAGATGGCATCATGCCCGGCGGCGGGAATAGGCGCGGAAGATCTCGTCCCCGCGGGCTTGGTCGAGGCTGACCGCCTCGATGAGATTCGGCAGGTAGCCGGGGAATTTGCCGTCGCCCTGACCGCCGATATGGCGGAGCTGATCGACTCGGCCGACGCCGCCGACCCGATCGCGGCACAGTTTATACCGAAAGCAGCGGAGCTCGCCCCCGCCCCTGAAGAACGGGATGATCCGATCGGCGACGAGCGGTGGTCGCCGGTACCCGGCATTGTTCATCGCTACCCCGACCGTGTGCTGTTGAAGCCGATATTGCTGTGCCCGGTTTATTGCCGGTTTTGCTTCCGGCGCGAAGTCGTCGGCAAGCAAGCCACAATGCTCGACCAACCGGCGCTGCGGCGGGCTTTTGATTATATCAGCGACCGGCCGCAGATCTGGGAAGTAATCGTCACCGGAGGCGACCCGTTTCTGCTCTCGCCGCGCCGGATCAGCCAAATCGTGGGCGCGCTCGATCAAATGCCCCAACTTGGCGTCATTCGCTTCCATACGCGAGTTCCTGTGGTTGACCCGGGCCGGGTCAGTCCCACCCTTGTTGAAGCTCTCGCCGCGCAGAAGGCGTTGTATGTGGTCATCCACGCGAACCACCCGCGCGAACTGACAGCCAAGGCCAGCGAGGCGCTGCTGCGCCTGAGCCGCGCCGGGATCCCGCTGCTGTCTCAGACCGTCCTGTTGCGCGGCGTCAATGATGATGCGGCGGTTCTGGAACAGCTCTTCCGCAACCTCGTCGCGAAACGCGTCAAGCCTTACTACCTTCATCATGCCGACCTTGCTCGCGGCACGTCTCATTTCCGCACCGGCGTTGCAGTCGGCCAAGCACTTACGCGATCACTGCGCGGCCGCATTTCTGGGCTTTGCCAGCCGACTTACGTGCTGGATATTCCGGGCGGCTACGGCAAAGTACCCCTCACGCCGTGCGCGGCCACCCCGGATCGCACCTCCGGCGGTTGGATCATCGAAGACGGTGCCGGGGTCAAGCACCCCTACCCGCCTGATCCCATCGAGTGCGTGGAGTGACGCCCGTAGCGCAAACGGACGACCCCGCCATTATTATCGTCGGCGGCGGCGCGATCGCACTCAGCACGGCCCAGGAGCTGTGCACCTTGCGAGGTCATCATGTTGTCGTGCTCTGGCGCAGGGATGCTGATCTTGCCCGCGCCGTCGAAGCGATCGGCGCGGCTTACATCGCTGCTGCGCGCCCCGACAGCAGCGAGGCGCTCGACCGCGCCGGCGTTCGCGGCGCGATCACGATTCTCGCCCTCTCACCGGATGATCAGCTCAATCTACACGCCGCACTACTCGCGCGCGACGCCAATCCGGGTATCCGGATCGTGCTGCGCCAGTTCAACCGGACGCTCGGTCACAAAATCGAACAGAATTTACCCAACTGCTCGGTCCTGTCGCTCGCAAGGCACTCGGCAGCCACCTATGCCGTCGCCGCCCTCGACCCCTACTGCTTGCGAGGACTGCAATTTCCGCAACCAAATGGACCGCTGACCGGATTTGCCACCCGGATCGCGGAAGACTGCGCGGTCGGGGGGGATACGGTCGCGCAGGCCGAGCGAGCAATAGGGGCGCGTGTCGTCGCGGTCGATGGCGCAACCGATTTCTCGCCGGAAGCCGTCCTGTCGGATGGCGCGGAACTCGTCGTATTCGGCGAAGTTGCCAGGCTTGAGCACAGCGTTCCAAGACGTCCGGTCATCCGCCAATATTCAGCGGCCGGCCGCAGGCTTCGTCGGCTCCTGAGTCGGAGCTGGCGGCGAGTGCCGCGGCCCAACCCGATCCTCGCCCGGCTTGCCGTGGCGACTTTGACCGTATTAGCCCTCGGTGCCGTCTATTTTCACTCGGTCTTCGGCAGTGGTTGGCTTGACGCCGTCTACTTCGTGGTCACGACAATGACGACGACCGGCTATGGCGACCTGACCCCCGATCGCGGAAAACCCAGCGAGATCATCGCAGCCCTGCTGCTTATGCTGGCCGGCATAATCCTAACCGGCCTTTTTATTGCGTTCGGCGCGTCGCTGCTGACCCGGATCTATTGGATCAAGCTGCAGGGCCTACGCCCGGTGCATCGCCGCGGACATATCGTGGTGTGCGGCGCCGGCAGCATCGGCACCGAGGTCATCGACCTGCTTCTTGCGCTAGGCAAACAGCTTGTCGTTATTGAACTCAACCCCGACACGAACATCGTCGAGCGCGCCCGCGAGCAGCATTTTGATCTGCTGACCGGAGACGCTAGCCGCGATACGACGCTGGATCTGTGCAATCTCGATGCCGCACACAGCCGCATAGCACTGACGAATGTCGATACCCTCAATCTCGAGATCGCCCTGGGCGCGCGCGCGCGGAACCCGACGATGCCGATCGCGCTGAGAATTGCCGAGGCTACTTTTGCCGCATCGATCGCACGGCATTTCGAATTCGAGACGACATATTCGGCGGCGGCCCTAGCTGCTCCGGCCTTTGTCGGCCTGTCGCGATTTGCCGGGTCGCGAGGGCGCGTCAGCTTTGGTGGACAAGATTTCGCGATCGCCGAGCTCGGCGGCGAGGAACCCCCGGTGGCATTGCCACCGGATGTGATCAGCAAAGCCCTCGGAAGCGCCATCCCGATCGCCGTATCACGCGGTGACAGCTTTGAGATCATCCACGACTTCGGCTCGCTAAGGCCCGACGACCGGACCTTGGTCCTGATTCCGGTCGCACCCTTCAAGGAAGTCCGAGACGCCTTCCCCATCGCAACACCGGCGCTTCAGAACACCTGATTTCAGCCGCCTCAGGCCGCGACTGAGTTTAATCAACTGCCGGATATTTCATTTTACCGGGTAATTGGGAGCGCCGGTTGCACTAAAAGAGTTGTCTCTTTCAGCGAGGCAGGTATCAGCGCTGAAGTGGAGGCAGAAAATAAGAAAACTGATCTTTGCGAATTCTTCTGTATTGATCCTTGGTCTCGGCGGTGCGGGTTTCAGCTTTGCCGCGGACTTGGGCAATCAGGCCGCGCCGACTCGCTAACGATCGGCAATTGCGCCTGCCCCCAGACCGGGGACAGGCGTCTATTTGTTAGACGGCCAATTCGCACCAGATCGGTGTATGGTCGGACGAGCGATCCTTGGCCCGCGGCTTCTTGTCGATGTCGCAGGCGGCGACCCTGTCGGCCGCATGCGGCGACAATAGCAGATGGTCGATACGCAAGCCCTCGTCCCGGTGCCAACGCCCCGCCTGGTAGTCCCAAAAAGTGTAGCGATGAGGCTCGCGATGGAAAACGCGGTAGGCGTCGGTCAGCCCCAGATAAAGCAATGCGCGAAACCGTGAGCGTGCATCGAGCCGGCACAGCGCGTCGTCACGAAATGCCACCGGATCGTAAACGTCGTCGTCGGTTGGGCAGATGTTGTAGTCCCCGGCGAGGACAAACGGGATCTCGCGGCGCAGCAGATCGCGTGTGTGTTCGATCAGCCGCTCCATCCAGGCGATTTTGTAGGTGAATTTGTCGGTTCCGACCGGATTACCATTCGGCAGATAGACCGATGCGACTCGCACTTCGCCGAAGGAAGCCTCGATATATCGTGCCTGCTCGTCTTCCCCATTGCCGATCAAACCGGTCACAAGTTCCGCCGCGGGCTGCTTCGACAGCAGGGCCACCCCGTTATAGGCGCGCTGCCCGATGGCCTCGACCTGATAACCCAGGCCTTGGATTTCGAGCGTCGGGAAATCCTGGTTGAGGCATTTGGTTTCTTGCAAGCATAGAACGTCGGGCTCCGAGTCCTGGAGAAAAGCGAGGAGATGCGGCAGCCTTGCCTTGACCGAGTTTACGTTCCAGCTGGCAATCTTCACGTGGCTAGCTGACCAGACTTAGCTAATAGAAAAGGAATTGCCGCAGCCGCAGGATGAAGCGGCGTTCGGGTTGCGGATCTGGAAGGAAGCGCCCATCAGATCCTCGACGAAATCCACCTCGGCGCCATTCAGCAAGCCGAGCGAAACCTCGTCGACGACGATGCCGACACCGTCTCGTTCGAAAACGAAATCATCCTTGTTACGCTGGTCGTCAAACGACAGCCCGTACTGAAAGCCGGAGCACCCGCCGCCTGACACGGCTATCCGCAGAAGCGCGTCCGCTGCGTTCTCCTGCGCCTTTAGCGCCGCGATCCTGCGGGCGGCATTCTCCGTGAGGACGATGCCACGCGCTTCAGTCTCGCTCGTGGTGTCTGCCATATGGCTTTCGCTCCCAGCTAGGCTCGGGCCGGCCAAGCCCTTCACGGCTTTATTTAGGGTCGCGCGAGCTCCTGGTCAAACCGGGCGCCCTGCACTGTCAGCGGCGCGTCGGGCCGCCCGCATCCTGCTGCCGCTTATATTTCCGGCGGCGTCTTCACGGATCGTCGGCGTGCCGTCGCCCGACTGCCCCGCGATCGGCGCCGGCGCTATTGTCGCAATGGTCGGTGCCGAGTCGAGTTCCGCCTTGGAGAGCGCCAGACGAACCGGCGTGCTCGCGGTTGTTCTACCTCGCCAACACCGATACGTGGCTGAAAGACTCATGCCCGCGAGCAAGATGAGCTAAGCTCGGCCCCGAAGCGGGAGTTTGGCGATGCTACAAGCTTTGGCAGGCGGAGTTGCCACAAGCCGGGAAGCCGAGCCGCAGGACAAGCTAGCTTGCCTGAGGGCGCTCGAGCGGAAAGTATTGTGGCTCTCGACGTGGATGATCCACAACGCCAACCATCTGCGCCCCAATCGGGACGGGCTTAAGGTCGGGGGCCATCAGGCGTCGAGCGCATCGGTGGTGACGCTGATGACCGCGCTCTATTTCGACGTCCTACAAGCGCAAGACCGCGTGGCCGTCAAGCCTCACGCCTCGCCGGTATTTCATGCGATCCAATACCTGCTGGGCCATCAGACCCGCGAGAAATTGGAGCGGTTTCGCGCTTTCGGCGGCGTCCAATCCTACCCGTCACGGACCAAAGATGGTGCGACCGTCGATTTCTCTACGGGTTCGGTCGGCCTTGGGGTCGGGATGACATTGTTCACCTCGATCGCGCAGGATTATCTGCGGCTGAAACAGCTCGTGCCGACCGATGCGCCGCCGGGCCGCATGATCGCTCTGGCCGGCGATGCTGAACTCGATGAAGGCAACATTTTCGAGGCGCTGCTGGAGGGCTGGAAGCACGATGTGCGCAATCTCTGGTGGGTCATCGACTACAACCGGCAGAGCCTCGACGCGGTAGTTTCGGATCGCTTGTTCGGCCGCATCGACGCAATGTTCGAGATGATGGGCTGGCGCGTAGTTACGTTGAAATACGGTCGCCTGTTGGAGGGGGCTTTTGCCCGCCCCGACGGCCATCATCTGCGTGAGTGGATCGACGCGTGCCCAAACTCGCTCTATTCGGCGCTGGTTTACAAGGGCGGCGAGGGCTGGCGCGAGCATTTGCAGCGCGACCTCAACCGGTATCCCGGCATCCGTGCGATCCTTGACGACCACGACGACGCCGCACTCCACCGACTGATGACCAATCTTGCCGGCCACGACATGGAATCCGTGCTCGACGCTTTCCATGACGTCGCCGACGATCGGCCGACATGCTTCATCGCGTATACGATCAAAGGCTATGGACTGCCCTTCGCCGGCCACAAGGACAATCACGCCGGCCTAATGAACCGTGACCAGATGGCAACCTTTCAGCGCAGCATGAATGTGGAGGAGGGCGCCGAGTGGGATTTGTTCGGCGGGCTTGAGCTGCCTGCGGAGCGGCTTTCGGCATTCCTCGAAACTGTGCCGCTCGCCGGCTCCGCATCGCGTCGACATAACGCGCCAACCGTACCGGTACCGGCGAGCTTGCCGAGCCCGCGAGGTAACCGGTTGTCGACGCAGGAAGCCTTCGGACGAATACTCGGTGACATCGCCGCGGCCAAGACCGCGCTGGCAGAACGCATCGTGACGACGTCGCCCGATGTGACTGTCTCGACCAATCTCGGGGCGTGGGTCAATCGGCGCGGCATTTTCGATCGCGCCGAGCGCGCCGATACCTTTCGTGAGGAAAACGTCGTTTCGGCGCAACGCTGGGCCATGTCGCCGCTAGGGCAGCACATCGAACTCGGCATTGCCGAGAGCAACCTGTTTCTGCAACTCGCTGCATTGGGCCTCGCCGGGCCGCTGTTTGGCACCCGCCTCTTACCTGTCGGCACGCTTTACGACCCGTTCATCAAGCGCGGTCTCGACGTGCTGAACTATGCCTGCTACCAGGACGCCCGCTTTATCCTGGTGGCCACGCCCTCCGGCATCACGCTGGCGCCCGAGGGCGGGGCGCATCAGTCGATCGGCGAGCCGCTGATCGGGCTGGCGCAACCGGGGCTGGTCAGCTTCGAGCCCGCCTATGCCGACGAGCTGGCTGTCCTGTTGCGCTGGGCTTTCGAGGAGATCCAGCGTGAACGCGGCGAGTCGGTCTATTTCCGGCTGTCGACGCGGCCGATCGATCAGCCCGGCCGGTCGATGTCGGACGAACTCGAAGAGGCAATCGTTGCCGGGGCCTATTGGCTGCGCGAGCCGCCGCCGGGAGCAGAATTGGCGATCGCCTATTGCGGCGCAGTCGCACCCGAGGCCCTCGCCGCGCATCAAGAGCTGGCCGAGGATGTTGCCGGGGCCGGACTGCTGGCGATCACTTCGCCCGACCGACTGCACCGCGAATGGCGGACGGCCCGGGCTCGTGGCAAAATCGCCCGGGCCGAATGGCTCCTGGCGCAACTGCGCCCGCGCGCCGCGCTCGTCACGGTCGGTGATTTCCATCCGGCGACCTTGTCATGGCTCGGCGCTGTCGCCGGCAACCCAATCGTGCCATTAGGCATAGACCGCTTTGGCCAATCGGGGGACATCCCCGACCTTTACGAAGCCTATCAGATTAACATGGAGGCGATCGTCGACGCCGCCGCTCGCGCCTGCCTTCTCGCGCTGCATTGAAGCGGTGCGCTACCGGCCCAGGGTCAGCGGTTCGTGAAGTCACAAGAACATCGGTCGCCGCATCATTGGGATGGTCGAACGGCGTCCTGAAACGGGCGATTGCGCCCGGAGCAAGCCGCGGCTCCGGAGGGTCGCTAATTGTATACTGCACTTCTTTATCGGCCGCGTCGCGAAGTGCGACCCGCAGCCGCGGGATATCACGCATTTTCTTGCTGTTATTCGCGATTTCACCCTCGATGATCGGACCGTCGGGAGTACGCGTCGGCGCCAGCTTTGCGAGCTTTAGCCCAGACCTGGGAGATTCGGGGAGCAGCCCAGCCATCGCATAGAACTGCGCAGCCGGGGGCCACATCGCCATTACCGCACCGCGGGCAACAACAACCCCGGCGAGGATGGCAAGGGCGAACAACACGGTCAGTACGAGCCAACGGATCGCGGTCCGGCGTTTCTTGCCGCCAGGCGCAGCCGGCCGCGAGACAAGTCTTGTCGCGGGTGTGATCGCGAGCGTCGGCTCGGAAGCGGCCGCTGGACGCGGTGGGACTTCTAGCTCCGGCTCGATCCGGCCTTCGGGACCGATCTCGCTTCCGTTTGCTGCCACTTCGGGCGCCGCTGCCTGGTGCCAGGTATGGCCACAGCTGGCGCAGCGGACAGTGCGGCCCTCCCGCCCGTGTAACGCCCGTTCGTCCACGCGATAGCGTGTGTGGCAAATCGGACAGCTGAGGATCATAGGGTACCGAGGAGCAGCGCCAATGCCTTATGCAGCGGCAACCGATCTGCCGCGGCGGGCAATCGCGCGCAAATGGTGGTCGGCATCGCCGAACATCGTATCAATCATTGTTATGCGCTTGAAATAATGCCCGACCTTGTACTCCATCGTCATGCCGATGCCGCCGTGCAGCTGAATCGATTGCTGCCCGATGAACTTACCGGAGCGACCGATCTGCACTTTTGCAGCGGCAACGGCATCCCGCCGCTCCTCAGCGTTTTGCTCGGCCGCCATGATGGTTGCGAACATCGCCATGCTGCGCGCCTGCTCCAAAGCGATCAGCATATCGACCGCCCGGTGCTGGAGTATCTGAAAGCTGCCGATCTCGCGGCCGAATTGTCGCCGCGTCTTGAGATACTCCACCGTCAGTTCGTGCATCACGGTCATCGCGCCGACCGCCTCGGCACAAAGGGCCGCGATCGCCTCATCCACAACCCTTTCGATGAGTGGCAATGCCGCTCCCGCCTTGCCGAGCACGCCCTCCGGGCCGACCCGCACTCCGCTGAGAGAGACTTCTGCTGCACGAAGCCCGTCCTGGGTCGGATAGCCGCGGCGAGATACCCCTTCCGCGCTGCCGTCGACAATGAAGGCGGCGATTCCGTCTCGATCGCGCCGCTCCCCGCCGACCCGCGCCGTGACGACAAGTTTGTCGGCGGTGTCGCCATGCAGGACGACACCTTTCTCGCCTTCGAGCACCCACTCCGAGCCGCGGCGAACCGCTCTGGTCTCGATGTCGTGCAAATCGTAGCGAGACTGACGTTCGGTATGAGCGAAGGCGAAAGTAAGGCGGCCGCCGGCGATCTTCGGAATAAGATCACTGCATTGCTCGGGACTGCCGCCGTGGCGGAGAAACCCGCCGCCCAGCACTACCGTTGCGAGGTAGGGCTCAAGCGTCAGCGCGCGACCGAAGGCTTCCAGCGCGATCATCGTCTCGACCGGGCCGCCGTCGGACCCGCCATACCGCTCGGGGAAAGGCAGGCCCAACAGCCCGAGCCCGGCATATTGTGCCCATAGCGCGCGGCTCCAGCCCTCCGAGTTTTGCGCGTAAGTTTTGCGCTTCTCAAAGGCGTAGCGGTCGCCGAGCAGCCGGTCGAGGCTTTCCTTCAGCAGCCGCTGCTCTTCGCTGAGGTCGAAATCCATCGA
>JBARIB010000037.1:0-11552 GCA_049799535.1 Allostellaceae bacterium
GTGCGGGTTCCCGGCGAGAAAGCGGTTCGGCTCGGTCGCGCCGAACCAGTTGCGCGGGGTGTGACATTCGCCGCAATGGGAAAGCGCAGTAACGAGATAGGCGCCGCGATTGTACGCTTCGGAGCGCGCCGGCGCCGGCCGGAATGGGCCCGGACTGAAAAACAACCATTTCCATGCGTATTGCAGGAAGCGCCACGAGAACGGGAAGGAGACGTCGTGGGCCCGGTTGACCTGCCGCACCGCCGGCAAGGAAAAGAGATAGGCCTTGATAGCTCGCATATCCGCATCGGTAATCTTCGTAAAGCTGGGATACGGGAATACCGGGAAAAAATTGGCGCCGTCGGGGCGCACGCCGTCCCGCAATGCCCGCAAAAATTGTTCATCGCTCCAGCGGCCGATACCCGTCTCCGGATCCGGCGTGATGTTCGGGCTGTAGAAGGTTCCGAACGGCGTGGCGAGAGCCCGCCCGCCGGCATAGGGCTTCCCGCCATGCTCGCGATCAGTGTGACAGTCTTCGCAGCCGGCGGCGTTCGTGAGATAGGCCCCTCGCGAGACCACGTCTGCTGCCGCCGAGAGGCTCAGAACCGGCAGCAATGCAACCGCCGCTGCCCCTGATATTCGGCGGAATACCAGCTGGACCGGCCGTCCGTCTAACCCGATGCACGAGAGGGGGTGACAGGCTCCTATTTCTCGATCTTTTCGCGGAAAGTCGTATGGCAGGCGCCGCAACCGTTCTTGCCGAGATCGGTGAAAGCGGCTTCGATCGCGGTCTTGTCACCGCTATTCACCGCCACGAGAAGCGCGTCGGCCTTGCTGGACGCGGCCTTTTGGGCGTCGAGAAACTTATTCCAGTCGGTCCAGATCACGGGTTTCGCGACATAGTCGCCGGTCGGGTTCGGCCCGCCGGTTCCGGGAGGGAACAAATCCGGGATCTTCTTAGTCGTTTGAGTGAGATCGGCGGCACCGGCTTTGGCTTGCGCCAGATCCCCCTTGCCGTCGATATAGGCCTTTACGGCCCCGAGGCTCTTGCCTTGCTCCTTCATCGTCGCTTGGCGATCCTTGAGGATCGTTTCTTTGTCCTGCGCCGAAGCCGCACCGGCGCCGACCCCCGCGGTCGCCAGAACCACCATCGCCGCAACGAGTTGTTGTTTCAACGACAGCATTGGTCTCCCCTTTTGCCCCTTTGCTTGGCAGCTGCCCGAGACTACTCGGGCGCGGCCGGAAAGCAATCTTCGCGACAGGTGTTCACCATCTCGTGAATTTTAGAGTGTATGCCGTCGCCCATCGCAAATCGAGGTAAAATGCACTCCAAAGGCGGTGGATGGCCGCGTTTCCCAAGAGAGGGCGGATGGTAGAGGGTGGCGTGACACCGTCATTGAGGGGCGGTTGGGCGGGGCTGGCGCGCCGCGGGCCGTCGATCGTCCGCCGGTTGCGGCTGGCCAGCGGCCTGGTGCTATTTTCCTATGTATTCTTGCATTTTCTCAATCACAGCCTGGGCAACATCTCCTTCGAGGCGATGGAACGCGGCGCCGTGGTGCAGGAATGGATCTGGCGCGGCCCCATCGGCACCGTGGCGCTTTACGGCGCGTTCGCGATCCACTTCTCGCTCGCCTTCTGGGCACTCTACATCCGCCGGAGTCTGCGAATGGGTTGGATCGAGGGTCTGCGCCTAGGCCTCGGATTGTTGATACCGCTGCTGGTGCTGCAACATGCCCTCGGCATTCGCTTCGCTTACACGTATTTCGACTTTCACAGGATCTACCGGCACGTTCTTTTACTTTATTGGGTTGGAAGCCCGCAAATAGCCGGGATCAGACAACTCGCCCTGTTCTGCGTCGCCTGGCTGCATGGCTGCATCGGGCTGTATCTGTGGCTGCGGGTCAAGCGCCATTTCCGCCGAATGGCGCCGTTCTTGCTCGTTGTCGCCGTCCTGTTGCCAACCACGGCCGCGCTCGGCGTGGTTCAGGGGGCACGCCAGGTCGAGGAGAAGGCCCGCACCGATCCGGCTTGGCTGGCGGACCTGCGCAAGACAGGACATGGCGGCGATACGGTAGCCGCGGCCACCCTCTGGACGATAGCGCTGTGGTCCTGGGGCGGGTACGCCGGCGCTCTCGCCCTCGTCCTGGTCGCGCGCGGTGTGCGTGTGCTTGCCGAACGCCGCGGCGGGACGATTCGGATCGTCTATCCCGATGGGCGCGCAGTGCGCATTCCGAAGGGGCTGAGCGTGCTCGACGCCAGCCGGCGCGCCGGCATCCCCCACGCCTCGGTGTGCGGAGGCCGGGCGCGCTGCTCGACCTGCCGGGTGCGCGTGCTGCTCGGATTGGACAGCCTGCCACCGCCGTCACCGGTAGAAACCCGGGTACTGGCCCCGCTCGCAGCGGATCGCGCGGTCCGGCTGGCCTGTCAGCTCAAGCCGGTGGCCGATATCAGCATCTGGCCGCTGATGCCGCCCAGTGTGACCGTACGCGATCAGGACCGCCTCAATGTAGCGGACACCGGGGCGGAGCGCTTTGTCGCGATCCTGTTCGTCGACATCCGCGCCTCGACGCAACTGGTCGAGAACCGCCTGCCCTATGACGTCGTCTTCATCCTCAACCGTTTTTTCGAGGCGGTCGGCACCGCCATCACCGCAGCGGGCGGCGCCCCCAATCAATTCATCGGCGACGGCATGATGGCGATCTTCGGCAGTTCGACCGACGCCGAGCGCGCCTGCAGTCAAGCCTTGGAGGCGGCGCGCCTGATCGACTGGCACCTGGCCGAGATGAACCGTGCCCTGGCAAACGAGCTGCAGGAACCGATCGAGGTCGGCATCGGCATCCATGGCGGCGAAGTCATCATCGGCACGATGGGCTACCGTGAGCACGCGCAGATGACGGCGATCGGCGAGGCCGTCCATGTCGCCTCGCGGCTGCAAGACCTGACCAAGGAATACCGCTGCCAGCTCGTCGTCTCGGAAGTCGTCGGAACGCTAGCCGGCATCCCTCTCGGCGACTTCCCCAGGCATGACATTCACGTGCGTGGCCTCAGCGCGCCGCTGGTGATCCGGGTGATCGACAGCGCCGCGATGCTGGCACATGGTGAACACCCGTCGCTGACCATCCAAACCGAACGGGTTACGGCGCCGATCTACGCCCAATCGACATAAGGCGATCGCATATTCTCGTCAGCTGGGACCGGCGGCCGATTCACGTGATCGGGATTTCGATGTGCTTTTTGAAAGCCGTGCGCTCACGCAGCCGCTCGAACCAGGCCTTGAGGTTCTTCAACGGCGGCCGCTCGATCGGGAAAGCGTGCCACCGGTAAACCAGGGTTCCCAGCGTAATCTCGGCGAGGCTCAGTTCCTGTCCGGCGAGGTAGGGGCGACCCTCGAGCGCGTCATCGGCAATCGTCCACGCAGCCAGCGCCTTGCGCCTCGCCGCTTCGATCCCGGCATGGTCGCGCTGCTCCGGCCTGGTGCGGATCAGGCCGAACAGCAATGCCCCCATCGGAGGGCCGACGCTGGAGAGCTGCCAATCCATCCACCGCTCGACATGTGTGCGGGTAGCCGGCGCCGCCGGGTAGAGCCGCTCGCCATTGCGGGTCGAGCAGAGATAGCGGCAAATCGTGTTCGATTCCCACATAACCAGATCGCCGTCCTTGACCGTCGGCACCAGACCGTTCGGGTTCATCGCGAGATAATCGGGGTCCTGATTGCCGCCGAACGGGCCGCCGACGTCGACCCGCTCATATTCGATCCCGAGCTCGGCGCAGCACCAAAGGACCTTTTGCACGTTGGACGACGTTGTCCGCCCCCAGATCTTAAGCATCGCGCCTCCTCCGATCGGACCTACGGCCATGGAGACTCATATTTTTGTGAAGCGCAACAACAGTCTGGCCGGGTCGTGTATGCTCGCGGCCTTTATTTGAGGACGGGGGACGGCGGATGAAGCGACTGGTGATCGCTTTGGGCGCAGTGCTCATGGTCGCGGCGGTGAGCGCGCACGCTACCCAGCAGGGTCAATCGGCGTTGCACAGCTGGAAGGCGATGGACAATTGCGCCAAGCAGGCGCAGGCCGCTTATCCCGAGTTCAATGCGGAATCGAATGCGAAACGGGACGCCAAGCTGAAGGAGTGCCTCAGCGGCAGCGGCCTGCCGCCCCGCGAGCCGCTTACGCAACCCGGATCACGATAACCGAAGTGCGGTTGGCCGGGCGGCTCAGCCGGCCTGGCTCGCTTCCCAGCCTTCCGCCATCGGCGGTAGGCCTGGCATGGTCGGCAAAGCGTCCGCGCCAGAGCTGAACCGGACCTTGTCGATAAACTCTAACTGGGCATCGAGGTTTACGTCGAGACTGGAGGTAACCTCAAGACGGGGATCTTCAAAGACGTGGGTGCGGCGGCGGCGGCGCCAGGCCATTACGCCTTCGTCGCGGGCCCGCAACAAGATCGCGATCTGCGGGCGAAATAGCTGAAGCACAGCGCCGATCCAGCGGTTCAGCACTTCGGCGGGCGCTGCCTCGTTGATCACAAAGCAGTCCAGCATCCGTATCACATCCTCTGCGCGGTACCAGGTCTCCCCGGTGACCCACCGGTTCGTCGTAAAGAGCCGGATCGGTTCCCCCCTGCCATCGATGGAGATCGCGATGAGATGGCTCACCTCTTCCCGCGCTCCACGCTTGAGCGGCGCGGCTTGTGGCCGAGCGGCGGCGGCGTCGGCTATGGCCAGCTCAGGCAAAAGCAACGGTGCCACTCCGGCCGGCATGCCCTCGGCGCGTAGAAAGGTGTGAAAATGGCCGCGCTCCGGCAAAGATCGGCTGTCCGCCGGGTGCGCGTGAAAAAAATACTGCGCGTGGCTTTGGGAATCGTAGACCTCCCCGTCGGGATAATGCCGCCAATCGAAGATCGCCGCGCCGCCTGCGATCAGCTCGCCGATCGGATCCTCGCCCAGCACGCCCAGGTCACGTCGGCAATCGCGGATAGTCCTCGCAGCTGCTGCCATTCGCTCGATTTCGACGGAGCTGACGCGCAAGCCCACATCGCGGTTCGCTTTTGCCAACCGACCACCTCACGCGAACAAAACACGTCCAGGATAGCTTAACCGCGCCTCGTCGACAAAGCGGGATTGGTGGCGGTCCACACGACGATATCCTTGAGCACCCCGCCGAGGGCCTCGTCGAAGGCCCAAATGATATCGGGCATATTGTTCGCCGCGGCCCTCTGATGCCGCTCGAACGAGGTTCGCGCGATGATATCGCGCTCTGTGGGGTCGACAAGCCGGACATTGATCGAGACCCAGATCTCGGGTGCTCCGTTGGACGAATCGTACACCGCTTCGAAATGCCGCAACTCGGTTTTGAGGATGAAATCCGCTCGCAGCCCGGGCGACTCGCGGTCGATTGCGTTGATCGCCTTGCTGTTCTCGAAGGATTGGAGGAGCGCCGTCTGGACGAGGAGCGGCACCCGCTCGGTCCATTCGGAATCGGCATAATAATCTATCGAAACTGCCGACCGGGTCAGAGCGATCTGCGAGCTGTCGAGCCCCGACGGTGAGAGCGGGACATCGATCAAGATCTGAACGGATCGGTGCGGCAGGTTCGCCGGGAAGGTGCTCTTTGGCGTTACTCGGTAGAGCTGCGCCGGCTCCTTTGCTCCGAGAAGACCGGAGCAGCCCGCCAGCGCGAGAATGAGCACGCTCGGGACTAATCGGCGCGACAAGCGGCCTGCTCCGGGCCGCATCATTGCGGCCGATACCCCTCCCGCTTTTCGCCCAACAACAGCCTTGCCGGATCTCGTTCGACCGATGCCACAAACCGGCTTAGCCCGGCGATAAAGCGCTGCATGTCGGTCACGAGATTCCCGACCTGGTTCAATGTCACCTGCGTGAATTCGCGCAAGCCCGGGCCATTTTGCTGCAGCACTTGCTGAAGTTGCCGATTGGTATCGCCAAGGCCCTTGGCCAGCCGGTCGAAATCGGAGAGCGCTTGCGAAACCTGGTCTTTGAGGCCGCCCTTGTCCGAATAGCTCTGATCGATGTGGTCGAGCAATTTCGAGGCCTCGAGAACGGCCGCGTTGGCATTCTCGACCACCTCGCTCACCTCCTTGCTGGGCGCGACAAAGTTTTCGGTTATCGTCCGAACATTCTGGAGACTATCGGAAATGGCCTTTCGGTTCTGCTCGTCGAGCACGGCATTGACGTTGTGGGCAACCTCTCTCAGATCTCCCAACAATTCGGGAAGGTTGGCTCTCAGTTGTTCGAGTTCTGATTGCCCGGCCGCGATCACAGGATAGCGGTGCTTTGGCTCCGGCTCGAGGTCCTTTGCCTGGGTTGTGCCACCACGGATTTGAATCGTCGCGACCCCGCTCAAAAGGTTGGTGTCAATAAAGGCCCGGGCGTCGGTTTTGATCTTCACGAGGTCCGTGTCGATCTCGACGATGACCTGGATTTTTTCGAGATCGTCCGGGTCGACCCGCACATCGACGACGCGGCCGACCGTGATCCCGTTGTATTGAACAAACGAGCCCTTGCTCAATCCGCTCACCGATCCTCTAAAGAAAATGTAATAACGCTTAAGGTCTTGCGCGAATTCGACTCGACCGAGCGACAGCACGGCTACGAATGCTAGAACAAAGATGGCGAGGACAAACGCACCAACCGCCACGTAATGGGCTCTCGTCTCCATCTTACTCTCCGAGAAGGGACGCGGCTTACACGGGGGCCGCGTTCATTGCGCTGCGCTTGGCCGCGGCAGCGGCTTCCGAATGCTGGGCCGCGCGACCGCGAGGGCCGTGAAAATACGCGTGGATCCAGGGATGATTATCCACGAGCAGCTCGTCCAACGTGCCGATGTGAAGCTTCTTGTCGACCAGCACCGCGACCCGGTCACAAATCGCAAATAGCGTGTCGAGGTCGTGAGTCACCATGAAGACGGTGAGCCCCATGCTGGCTCTCAAATCGCGGATCAGCTCGTCAAAACCGTCGGCGGCGATCGGATCGAGGCCAGCGGTCGGCTCGTCGAGAAACACGATTTCCGGGTCAAGCGCGAGGGCGCGGGCAAGTCCGGCGCGTTTACGCATGCCGCCGGACAGCTGGGACGGGTATTTGCCGCCCGCGTCCTCGGGCAGTCCAACGAGGCCCACCTTAACGGCCGAGATCTCGTCCATGAGGCGCAGCGGGATATCGAAATACTCCTTGAGCGGCACCTCGATGTTCTGCGCGACGGTCAGCGAGCTGAAGAGCGCACCATCCTGAAACAGCACTCCCCAACGCTTTTCTACCTCTCGGATCTGGTCCTCGCTCATCGCCAGGAGATCGTGCCCGAAAACCTCGACCTTACCGGCGACCGGCCGATTGAGCCCGACGATCGTTCGCAGAAGAACCGATTTCCCGGATCCCGAGCCGCCAACGATCCCGAGAACCTCGCCGCGGCGAACGTCGAGGTCGAGACCGTCATGCACGGTTTCGGCGCCAAACCGGTTGACAAGCCCGCGTACGCGGATGATCGGCTCGCCCGAGGTTCCCGTCATCCTCAAATCTTCAGAATAGAAAAGGCGATCGAAAACGCCGCGTCGGCGACAATGACGAGAAAGATCGACTCGACCACTGACAACGTGGTCAGGCGCCCGACGCTCTCAGCGTTAGGCGCCACCTGAAACCCTTCATAGCAGCCGATCAGGGCAATGATGAAAGCGAAGAACGGCGCTTTGATCAATCCGATCCAAAAGGTCCAGGGGTAAAGTGCCGATTGCAGCTGGCGGACGAATTGCGGTGGCGTGATGCCCAATGTAGCCCACGCCATCAGGCAGCCACCCAAAATCCCGAGCAGATTGGCGCAGAGCGCCAGCATCGGCAGGGTCAGCATCAGCCCGATCACACGCGGAATGACCAGCACCTCGACGGGATCCAGACCGATCGTGCGCAACGCATCGACCTCTTCATTGACCTGCATCGTCCCGATCTGTGCGGTGAAGGCACTGCCGGAGCGGCCGGCAATGATAATCGCCGTCATCAGCACTCCGAGTTCCCGCAGGATCCCTACGCCGAGCAAATTCACCGTATAGATCTCGGCACCGAAGCGGCGAAGTTGATCGGCCCCTTGATAAGCAAGGACCACCCCGATCAAGAACGACAGCAATCCGACGATCGGCACGGCATTGATCCCAGTCTGCTCCATTTGAGCAACCAGAGCCGTAAACCTCAGCCGCCGTGGGTTGAGCAATAGCCTGCACGCCGTGACGCAAATCAAACCAAGAAAGCCGGTGACGCGAAAAGAACGGGCGATGAGCCCCAGCGAAATTTCACCGATCCGCGCCAGAAAGCCGGTGATCGTATGGTGCGCAGGACGCGGGTGGGGTGCCGGTATCACCATGCCTTCCGCCCGCACCTGCTCAAACAGCGGAGCGAAGTTGGCGCGCAGATTGCGGATCTCGACGGTATTACCGCGCGCCGCGAAATCGTGCTCGGTCCGCAGGATCAGCCATGCCCCTGCCGTGTCGAGCCGCTCGACGCCTGCCATATCGAGTGTGACTCGCTGATCCCGGGGTATCTGCATGCCACGCAGCCGCCGATCGAGTTCGGCCGCAGTTGCAACCAGCCAGTCCCCGGCGGCTGCGAAGACAAACGATCCTGGTTCTTCCGATTGGACGAGTGTAGCGGCGACGGGCGCCATGACGTTCACGGTGTTGATCGAGTTTATCCGTCGCCGAACAAGCGCTTTCCAAATACAAGAAAAGCGGCTATGCCGCAATCATCCCGGTTTCGATCGCCGCGCCGATGATAAAGGACGATGCCCAATGGACCTCAAGCAGCATATTCGATCGGTGCCCGATTTCCCGAAGCCCGGTATTCTTTTCTACGACATTTCTACGCTGCTCGCCCATCCGGAGGCTTGGCAGACCACCGTGCAGCGCCTTGCCGCAGCGCTGCAGCCGCACCAGCCCGATCTGCTGGTCGGCATCGAGTCCCGCGGCTTCCTTGTCGCGGCGCCATTGGCGTATGAGCTCGGCCGCGGCTTTGCAATGGTCCGTAAGCAGGGCAAATTGCCTGGCCGAACGGTTCGCTTCACCTATGATCTCGAATACGGCTCGGACACAATCGAGGTCCAGGAAGACGCAATCGCCGCCGGTCAGCGCGTCGTCGTGCTCGACGATTTGCTGGCGACGGGCGGCACTATGCAGGCGGCCATTAACCTCGTGCGTCAGCGCGGCGGGGTGGTCACCGCCGCGGCGTGTATCATAGAGCTGAGTTTCCTCAACGGTCGCCGCCGCATCGACGTGCCATTCACGTCGATGGTCTGTTACGATTCCTAATCGTCCGCGCTGGACATCGGCCCGAGGCTGCGGCCGATGACCGCGTAAAGCGGATCTCCGCCACCGGGAGGCGTCCGATCGAGGCAGCGAATGTCCGTCCAATTGCCGGCCTGGACGAAATGTTGGGCTATCAGGCAGAGATGGCCAACGTCGTCGAGAAGGCACCAGCAACCGATAGCGGGGGCTGGTAGGCAGCGGTTCGAGAATGTGACGATCAGCGGCGCCCCCCGTTTTAGTACTCGCCCGGCTTCACGGATGACTTCGCATGGCCGGATCAGGTGTTGGATGGAAACGCAAATCGCTGCGCCGTCAAACTCGCCGGTAGCGAATGGCAAATGCGGATCGCGGTTCAGATCCTGTACGCGCCAATCGTCGAGAAACGGGTTTTCGGCTAGCTCCCTTGCGCTAAGCCCAACGCCCACCACGCGCGAATAGTATATCTCCGGAGGTAGGTGACTTACCCACCCCGACATTAGGTCGAGGATCGCACCGCTGGGCGGAAGGATTTCACGGTAGAGTTCGGTCACTGCCGCGATCGCGGCGGCGTCGATTTGCCTCCCGCGCATGAACTCGGGGCCGGCAGACGCGTCAACTCGAGCACCTAAGTGCGCTGGTGCGGTCGTCGGAAGGAGCGCCATTTCCCCCTTCTCCAGCCTGGTTATGGCTGAAATAGGGATTGCTCGCAGCACGATCCAGAGCTGAATCGCAAAACTTTCAGCTTAGCCCTCTGATTAGATTTCATCCTTCTGCGATTACTTGTTGCGGCGGGGTGAACGGCAGACCGAGGTCGCGAGCTACCGCGGGATGTGTCACCTGCCCTCGGCAAATATTTAATCCGTTCCGGAGGTGCGGGTCATTCGAGAGCGCTGCCTGCCAACCGTGGTCGGCGAGCGCCAGCACGAACGGGAGCGTCGCGTTATTGAGGGCGACCGTCGATGTACGCGCGACCGCTCCGGGCATATTGGTCACGCAATAATGGACGACGCCTTCCTCTACGTAGGTCGGTGCGGCGTGGGTCGTCGGCCGGCTCGTTTCGAAACAGCCGCCCTGGTCGATTGAGATGTCGACGATCACCGCTCCGGGCTTCATTGCTCTGACCTGAGTGCGGCTCACCAGCTTCGGCGCCGCCGCGCCGGGGATCAGCACGGCGCCGATGACCAGATCGGCCGCGATCACCTCGCGCTCGATATTCTCCATGGTCGAGAACAGCGTGTGGAGCTGCGCCCCGAATTGCAGGTCGAGCTCGTAAAGGCGCGGCAGCGAGCGGTCAACGACCGTCACATAGGCCTCCATACCCATCGCCATCCGCGCGGCGTTCGTGCCCGACACACCGCCTCCGAGAATGACGACCTTCGCTGCGGGAACCCCGGGGACCCCGCCGAGCAATACCCCGATGCCGCCTTGCTCCTTTTCGAGGCAATGGGCTCCCACCTGCACCGCCATCCGACCGGCGACCTCGCTCATAGGGGCGAGCAGCGGCAATCCTCCACGGGGATCGGTAACGGTTTCGTACGCGATCGCGATGGCGCCTGACCGAATCAAGGCTTGGGCCAGCTGCTTGTCCGCTGCAAGGTGAAGATAAGTGAACAGAACCTGTTCTTTCCGCAGCGCGGCCGCCTCTTCCGGCTGCGGTTCCTTGACCTTTACAATCAACTCAGCGGCGGCGAACACCTCCGCGGCGCGTAGGACAATTCTTGCCCCGGCAGCCTCGTAGGATGCGTCGTCGAATCCGATCCCGCCTCCCGCACCGGACTCTACGATGACTTGGTGGCCATGGTGCGCCAGCTCTCGCACGCTGCCCGGGATGAGCCCAACGCGGTATTCGTGTGTTTTCACCTCCCTGGGGACACCGATCAGCATTGGTCGACTCCACTCATCCCGTCCTGCCCAACCGCGCCAGGGCGGGATCAACAAAGATTTATAATGTAAGGTTCAGCCGCGACACTCCGTCGCGGAACAGCGATTTATCGTGTGCCCCCCGTCCTGAACTCGTCGACATTGATCGGTCACCAGTACCACCGGATGGCGATTTTATATGGAAACTTTGGTCGAGTTTGCCCTGATCTACGTAGCAATCCGCGCCATTTTCTTTGCGCTGATCCCAGGGCAGGCTCTCTCGTTGAATTTCCACTGGCGAAATCAAGCCGAGAGTTTCCGTGACAGCTTGCCCGAGGTGCTCGCCTGGCCAGTAGCCCTCTGGCGACTATGCCCGGGACAGCGGTTTTTTCGACTAGGTTGCAGCGCAACAGAGTCTCTGCAACACCTCTTCA
>JBARIB010000038.1:0-4398 GCA_049799535.1 Allostellaceae bacterium
TCAAATTTACCGAGCGTCAGCAGCCGTTCCGGGATGCCGCGGCCTTTCAGTCTGTCGGCGAGGTCGTCGAGCGGGAGCAATGCGTCTTTCGGCACGAGCGGCTGCAGCTCGCCGTGCAATGCGCCGATCAGATCTATCGTGCGCGTGCCGTCCTCTCGCTCTTCCTCGATGCGCACCGCAAAGTGCTGCGGCGGCTCGGTGGCGTAGTCGACCTCCCGCGGAAAGTTCTTGAGGATCAAGTTGCGCATTTTCTGCGTCTCCTCGATTGGGCGCAGTTGCGTCGACAGGAAGACCAAGCGCTCGGTTTGCGCAGCGTCAGCAATCGCGGTCAGTAGCCCGGCGACGAAAAGCGAGACACTAAGCCATGCCGATATTCTCCGCATACCTCTTTGCTCCCGGCACCGTCTTCCAGTCGGCGCCTAATCTCGACCATCCGGGGAAGGATGATCACCATGACGCCCTCGGTTGCGTTGTCGAGTGTGACGCACCGGCTCATCGGGGTGTCACATTACCGTCACCCATTCGGAGCAATGTAAGCCCAGCATCGGGCTGCGACGCCGCGCGGAATGGCTGCGGAGCCATGAGGCTTGCTGGAGCCTATGCTTCTCGGCTTAAATAACAAAGCGGGGGCCTTTAATATGCCTGACAGCGCCGTTCTGGCCTTTACCGACGCCGACGTATATCATGCGGCCGTCCGAAACGCACAGGTGGAGGGTGTCGTCACTGCGCGCGGCGGCTTCCGCGCCGAGCTGACGCGTATCGACCTGCACCGGCTCTGGATGCTGCGCGGCGAGGAAAGCCTCGCTCGGATCCATAACGTCGCGATCGGAACCCGGCCCGCCATTTTGTTCGCGACCG
The DNA here is from genome assembly GCA_049799535.1 of Allostellaceae bacterium. Lineage (GTDB taxonomy): Bacteria > Pseudomonadota > Alphaproteobacteria > ATCC43930 > CGMCC-115725 > AP-15. The sequence goes on from JBARIB010000038.1 coordinate 859, forward strand.
ATCGAAATCCCTCCGAATACATCGACGGCATGGAACTTCCGCAAGGTCAGATCCTCGTATTCGGCTTGGGTTCGGTCGGACATCAACGGACCGCGGCGGGCTGTCAATGGGGTACCATGTCCTTGACGCTGGAGGACCTTGCCACCGCCGGACAGGCGATCATCGGTCGCGAACTGATCCCACCATCTGACACGCATTGTATCAGACCTCCGCCGCAACTCATGTCGCGCCTATCGAGCCTGCATGAAGCGGCCGGCCACCTGGCCAAGACCGCCCCTGACGTGCTGGCACAGCCCGAGGTCGCGCGGGCGATGGAGCAAGCCCTGGTGCACGCAATGGTTTCGTGCCTGAGTGGCGGAGAGACCGCCGAGACCAGCAACGCCCATCACCGTCATGCAGTGGTCTTGCGGCGATTGGAAGAGCTGCTGGAGGCAAACCCCGATCGCACCTTGTATGTGGCCGAATTGAGCAGTGCAGCGGGGGTGGGAGAACGGACGCTCCGCACCTGCTGCCACGAGCATCTGGGAATGAGTCCGACGCGCTATTTGTGGCTGCGGCGCATGCATCTGGCCCGCCGAGGTTTGCGAAACGCCGACCCGGCAGCCACGACCGTGACCGAAGTCGCGACGAGCTATGGCTTCTGGGAATTAGGCCGCTTCTCGGTGGCGTATCGGTCGCTGTTCGGGGAGTCGCCTTCGGCAGCGCTCCGTCGGCCGCCCGAGGACCCCCGACCGCAAAAAAATAACGCTTCGCCCTGGCAGTTGCCGGAATCTGCATAGTCAGCCGAGGTCGGAAGGGCCTAGCCTTGTGTTCGGCGGCAATTCCGGTCGGCATCGTGGCCTCTCGGACCGCGGGTTTGATCCGGCTGGTACGCAGAGAGGCAGATGCCGGGAAGCGGCACAGGCACCTTCATCGATCCTAACGATTACCAAGCGAGCCTGCGCCAGGCAAGGATCGAACTGCTGGTTACCTCGCGGGGTGCATTCAACGCCCGCTTGACCTGGGCAACGCTCCATCACTTACAGCTGATCCGCGGCGAGGAAAATCTGCCGCGCATCGCCTATGTGTCGCTGGATCCGACGCTAGTATTTGTAGGATTTGCAACGTACCCGGACCCGCCGATGCTGTGGGGTGGCACAGAACTGCAACCAGGAGACATAATATTCCACAGCCGGGGCAAGCGGTTTCATCAGCGCACGAGCGGCCCTTGCAGTTGGAGCATGGTGGGACTGACCTTAGAGCTCCTCGAAAAATACAGTGGAGCACTCTCCGGGAAGGCGCTTTCTCTGCCGGCGACCGCGCGGATCCTGCGTCCCGCTGCGCGCGACGCGGCGCGGCTGCGGCGTCTGCATGCGCAGGCTTGCCGCCTCGCGGAGAGCAGGCCCAAACTCTTATCCCACCCCGAGGTCGCGCGAGCCATCGAACAGGGCCTCATTCATGCGCTCGTCAGGTGTCTGGCCGCTAAGGCCCGGGATCACAGGGGCGCCAAACTCCACTACACCCGGATGATGGTTCGGTTCGAGGAGGTCTTGGCCGAGTGCCCGAACCGGCAATTGCCTTTGGCTGAACTGTGCGCGCTGATCGGCGTGTCAGAGAGGACCCTGCGGTCATGCTGCGCCGAGTTTCTGGGCATCAGCCCGACCCGCTATATGCTTCTGCGGCGGCTGAAAGCAGTGCGGATCGCGCTGCGGGATGCTGACCCGGCTACCGCGAGCGTCGCTGAAATCGCCCGTGGCTGCGGCTTCACCGAGCTGGGGCGCTTTGCCGGGACCTACTGGACCGTGTTCGGCGAATCGCCTTCGACCACTCTGCGGCGTGCACCCGGATCAGGAATTTTCGAAACGTTTGCCGACTCTGCATAGTCAGCGGAAAAACCCAGGGTCTAGGCTCGCGACTGGGGACGCTTCGCCAAATTGAAACCCGTAGGGAAGCCAAGCCATGATGGGGCAAGTGAAACGTTTGGTCACCGCGTCGGCGCTCGCGATCCTAGTGACCGGTTGTGGCCTGCCGGCGGATCGCGCCGTCCGTGCTTATGACGCCTGCATGTCGCGGCATCCGCAGGACGCTGCTTTATGCGAGGGACCGCGGCAGGCATACGAAGTCGATACGTCGACGTATCTGGCAACAGCAACTGTAGTCAGCCCGCTGGGTGGCAGCAGTTCCGCAGAACGTTCGGCCCGGGCCCATCCCGCGCTCACGCCTGTGCGGCTCCACCCCAACCCAGTGCCCGTCACTTCCAGTCCCAACGAGTAGGCGCACCTCGGTGGCCACAAACTGCGTGCCATCAAAGCAAGCTAGATAAGTTGGGCGGATCGTGTTGCGGGGTGCCGAGCCGGCTACGGCGAGCGTCGCTGCAATTGCCCGTGGCTGCGACTTCAATGAACTGGTGCACTTTGCCGCGCCTACTGGACGCGTTCGACGAGTCGCCTTCACCACTCTGCCACGTGCACCCGGTTAAGGAATTTTCGGCACAATTGCCGACTCTGCATAGTCGGCCCAAACACCTGGGGTCTAGGCTCGCGAATGGGAACGCTTCGCCCAGTCGGCAACGGTCATCATGGGGAGATCAAGACCATGATCAGCATAAAAGATGCCACAGTATCAGTCGTATCATTCACCATGCTCTTGTTGTCGGCCTGCGTTTGGCAGAGCGACTATGACAAGCTGCAGGCGCAGAACCAGCAGCTCCAGGCACAGAACCAGCAGCTGCAAGCGAAGGTGACGGGGCTGCAGCGCGAGGCCAGCTTTGTCGAGGCCGGCGACCTGTTGTTCCCCGAGGGCGGCTATCAGCTCAGCGCCGGCGGCAAGGCGGAGCTCAGCAATAACATCGTCCCCAAGCTCACCGGATTGCAGAACGCCAAGGTGGTCGTCTACGGCTACACCGACAATCTGCCCGTCGGAGCGCCACTGCAGCGGGCGGGGATCAACGACAATCTGACTTTGTCGTCGCGACGGGCCGGCGACGTTGTCACCTACCTGGTGGCGCAGGGCGTCAACCCGAACATCATCTCGGCCAAAGGGTTCGGCGACACGCATCCGGTTGCCCCTAACGACACGCCGGCGGACCGCGCAAAGAACCGGCGCATCGTCATCACGGTGCAAGGCCCCGGAGCGCCTGGCGCCTGACGCCCAGGTGATCCGCATCAACCCGAAAGAGGAGGAGCCAATGTGAGGCACGAAACGATCCATGCTGAAAGGCCCAGAGGACAACAACGCTTAGCAACGCGCCGTAGCACCACTCGCACAGCGGCTAACTCAGGAAGGAGATAGACATGTACTACACGGACGACACGTTGATGCCAGAGAACATGGATCCGTTGATTATCTGCGCAGCGCCCTATGGGCCGGCGTGGCTTCCGGGCGACGCCCCGGATCTGCCGGTCAGTTTCGATGCGCAGACCCAGTCGGCGGTGGACTGTTACAACGCCGGCGCCACCATGCTGCACGTCCATGTGCGCGATCCGAAAACCGGCCATGGCTCAGTGGACATGGGCGATTTTAGCGAAATGCTCGGCCGTCTGCGGAAAGCGGTACCGAAGA
>JBARIB010000039.1:0-4671 GCA_049799535.1 Allostellaceae bacterium
GCCGATTGTCCCCCCTCTGGCGCTCAGATTGGCGCCGCCATGGGTTCTCGACGGGGCCGTAATAGCTCGTCGTGTTCGACGAACCCATCGCGAACTCGTCGAGATTGACCTTGCCGAGCATGACTGCGCCCGAGTTCCACAGCTTGTCGGTGACCGTCGATTCGTAAGGCGGGTGAAACCCGTCGAGAATGTGCGATGCCGCCGTGGTCAGCACACCCTTCGTGCAATAGAGGTCCTTGACCGCAACCGGGATCCCATCGAGCGGCAAGGCCTGGCAAAGCGCAAGTCGTTGATCGGCGGCTTCGGCCATTTCGAGCGCGCGCTCCGGGGTCGGAGTTATGTATGCGTTGAGTGGCTTGGTCTCCTCGACCGCGTCGTTATAGGCGAGCGCGAGTTCTCGCGCCGAAAACGACTTCGTGGCGAGTCCGTCGCGCGCTTCAGCTAGGCTCAGTTCGAGCAGAGCGGCATCGATCACTCGATTACCTTCGGCACGACAAAAAAACCCCGCGCCGTGCGTGGCGCGTTGGCGAGGATTTCGTCGCGGCAGCCACCATCGGTCACCTTATCCTCGCGCATCGGCAGTCTCACCGCTGCGGCGCTCGCCATCGGCGCGACGCCTGATGTATCGACTTCGCTCAGTTGCGCGACCCAGGTCAGAATGTGCGACAGCTCGCCGGCCAAGGGTTCGAGTTCGGTTTCGGAAAGTCTGATGCGCGCCAGCGCGGCAATATGCGCGACGGTTGCCTTGTCCAACGCCATGTGTTCACCAGCTCCGGAATGCGCGGCCAAAACGGTCTATCATCTGTTGATGATCTTAAACGATCCTGCGGAACTGCGCGACGCGCTGCCGGCGGACGCCCGGCTGATGGGCCTCGACGTCGGCACGAAGACGATCGGCCTCGCGCTGTCGGATACGCGTCGGATCATCGCCACGCCGCTCGAAACGATCCATCGCCGCCGGTTTCGCGAGGATATGGCTCGGCTTTCCGCGCTGATCGACATTCATGGCGTGGGTGGGCTCGTCATTGGGCTGCCACTGATGCTCACCGGCAAGGATGGACCGCGGACCCAGTCGGTGCGCCAATTCGCGCGGAACCTCGTCGCCTTGCGCGACTTGCCTGTCACCTTCTGGGACGAGCGCCTTTCCACCATTGCGGTCACCCGCGAAATGATCTCAGCAGACCTGACCCGCAAGCGCCGCGGCGAAATTGTGGACCGGGTCGCCGCGGCTTACATCTTGCAAGGATTTCTCGATTGGCTGTGTCGCCGCGGCTGAGGCTGGCAGTACGGTGCCGACTGCCAATACCCAACGGCAAGAGGACTTGACCGGAACAGCCTCGATCACTAGTAATATGGGCCTTTGCGGGCTGGCCGTAGGAAGCCACCTAGACGCAGCCCTAATGGCGACTGGCTCGGCGCTCCTGGGAGGGAGCGCGCAAGAACTCGGTAGTGATTTCGATCGTCCCGGCCCAGTGTGGCCTCGGGCGATTATTGCGTTGGATGAGGTTGTGAGCATGCCGACGATCAACCAGCTGGTCCGCTCTCCGCGGCGGCCAGAGGTGGCGCGCAACAAGGTTCCTGCGATGGAAGCCTGCCCGCAAAAACGCGGCGTGTGCACCCGCGTCTACACGACCACGCCGAAGAAACCCAACTCCGCCTTGCGCAAGGTGGCGCGCGTTCGCCTCACGAACGGCTTCGAGGTAACGAGCTATATCCCGGGCGAGGGCCACAATCTGCAAGAGCACTCAGTCGTCCTGATCCGCGGCGGGCGAGTGAAGGACCTGCCTGGCGTGCGCTATCACATCATCCGCGGCACCCTCGACACACAAGGTGTCAAGGATCGCCGTCAGCGCCGATCGAAGTACGGCGCCAAGCGTCCGCAGTAGGAGGTCGTATGTCGCGCCGTCGCGCTGCGGTCAAACGCGAGGTGTTGCCGGACGCCAAATTCGGTGACGCCATCCTGACAAAATTCATGAACTGCCTGATGTATGAGGGCAAGAAGTCGGTTGCCGAGCGGATTGTCTACGGCGCGCTCGATCGTATCGCCAGGCGCAGCGGGCAGGACCCGTTGCGCGTGTTTCACGACGCGCTCGGCAATGTCCGTCCCGCGGTGGAGGTGCGCTCGCGCCGGGTCGGCGGCGCCACCTATCAGGTCCCGGTCGAAGTGAGAGCGGACCGCAGTCAAGCATTGGCAATCCGCTGGCTCATATCGAGCTCGCGCGGGCGCTCGGAAAATACAATGGAAGAGCGGCTTTCGGGGGAGCTACTCGACGCCTCCAATAATCGCGGCACCGCGGTCAAGCGGCGGGAGGATACGCATCGGATGGCCGATGCGAATAAGGCCTTTTCGCACTATCGCTGGTAAACGCCGAACACCGTAATCCCAATTCAGGGCGCCGCCTGGGCGGCGCCTTCGGAGTTTCTTGAGATGGCACGCACGACACCGCTGGAACGATACCGAAACATCGGCATCATGGCCCACATCGACGCCGGCAAAACGACCACCACCGAGCGCATCCTCTACTACACCGGGCGGTCCTACAAAATCGGCGAGGTGCACGAAGGCACCGCGACGATGGACTGGATGGCGCAAGAGCAGGAGCGCGGGATTACGATCACATCGGCGGCCACGACCTGCTTTTGGGAGGACCACCGGATCAACATCATCGATACCCCCGGTCACGTCGATTTCACGATCGAGGTCGAGCGCAGCCTGCGGGTATTGGACGGGGCGGTCGCGGTCTTCGACTCGGTGGCGGGGGTCGAGCCGCAATCCGAGACGGTTTGGCGGCAAGCCGACAAATACGGCGTTCCGCGCATCTGCTTCGTCAATAAAATGGATCGGATCGGCGCGGATTTCCCGCGCTGCGTCGCCATGATCAACAATCGTCTAGGGGCCAAACCGCTGATTTTGCAACTGCCGATCGGGGTCGAGAGCGACTTTGTCGGAATTGTCGATCTCGTCGGCTTTCGCGCGATCAAGTGGCGTGACGAGACCTTGGGGGCCGAATTCGACATCGTCGACGTGCCTCCCGACATGGCCGAAGAAGCAAGGGCCTTCCGAACAAGGCTGGTCGAAGCCGCGGTCGAGCAGGACGACGAGGCGCTCGAGGCCTATCTCGGCGGCGAGGAGCCGGCCGAGGCGGCGCTGAAGCGCTGCATCCGCAAGGGCACAATCGGCGGCACCTTTGTCCCGGTGCTGTGTGGTTCAGCCTTCAAAAACAAGGGCGTCCAGCCGCTGCTGGACGCGGTGGTGGATTATTTGCCAGCCCCCACCGATGTCACCGCCATAAAGGGGATCAGGGCCGGTTCGCACGAGCCAGTCGTGCGACGCTGCTCGGACGATGAGCCGTTTGCCGGGTTGGCTTTCAAGATCATGACCGATCCCTTCGTCGGATCATTGACTTTTATCCGCATCTATTCCGGCGTCGTCGCCAGCGGCAACCAGGTGCTGAACAGCGTCAAGGGCACTCGCGAACGGGTCGGCCGCATGCTGCAGATGCACGCCAATCACCGTGAGGACATCAAGGAAGCGCGTGCCGGCGACATCGTCGCATTGGCCGGGCTCAAGAACACGACCACCGGCGATACGCTCTCCGATCCGAGTGATGCCGTCGTGCTCGAGCGCATGGAGTTCCCAGAACCTGTCATCGAGATCGCCGTCGAACCGAAAACTAAGGGCGACCAAGAAAAGATGAGCCAAGCGCTCGCCCGCCTCGCCACCGAGGATCCGTCATTCCGGGTAACTGTCGATCACGAGAGCGGTCAGACGATCATCAAAGGGATGGGCGAGCTTCACCTCGAGATCATTGTCGACCGCATGAAGCGCGAGTTCAAAGTAGACGCCAATGTCGGCGCTCCACAGGTCGCCTATCGCGAGACGATAACCCGCACCTCAGAGGTCGATTACACGCACAAGAAGCAAACCGGGGGCGCCGGACAGTTCGCCCGTGTCAAGCTACGGTTCGAGCCGCTCCCGCCGGGTTCGGGCTTCGCTTTCGAAAATGCGGTGGTCGGCGGCGCCGTCCCGAAGGAGTTCGTGCCCGGCGTCGAAAAGGGGCTCAAGGCCTCGACCGAAACTGGCGTGCTTGCCGGGTTCCCGGTCATCGACTTGCAGGCGATATTGGTCGACGGCGCTTATCACGATGTCGATTCGAGCGTGCTCGCGTTCGAGATTGCGGCCCGCGCCGCGTTCAAGGAAGGCGTCATGAAGGCGGCGCCCAAACTTCTCGAACCGATCATGCGGGTCGAAGTCGTGACGCCGGAGGAGTATATGGGCGACGTCATCGGCGACCTGAACAGTCGCCGCGGTCAGGTCACCGGAATGGATACTCGTGGCAACGGGCGGGTCATCGATGCGATGGTGCCGCTGGCCAACATGTTCGGTTACGTCAATACTTTGCGGTCGATGAGCCAAGGCCGAGCCCAATACACAATGCATTTCGACCACTATGAGCAAGTACCGCAGGCGGTGGCGGACGAAGTCCGCGCCAAGATGGCTTAGATAATCCAAGCGCAGGCTGGATCGAACGGAGAAGAAGGCAATGTCGAAGGCGAAGTTTCAGCGGACCAAGCCGCACTGCAACATCGGCACGATTGGCCATATCGACCACGGCAAGACGACATTGACGGCGGCGATCACCAAGGTATTGGCGGAGAAGGGCGGGGCGA
>JBARIB010000040.1:0-2139 GCA_049799535.1 Allostellaceae bacterium
GTGTCGCGGTCGGGCGACCCGATGCCGCAAGCGAGGTAGCCGTCACGGCAGCTTTGCGCCCGGCGCGGGCGGCTGCCGATCATGGTTTGATGACCTGAAAGAGGATTTGAGCCCGTCCATAAGCGCACTCCTCGCATCGCGAGACTGGCGCAGAGCTTGGACGGAAGCTGTCTGGCGGGGAGTCTGCCTGTCCCCGTAACTCTCCTGATAATTAGCGTGTCCGGGTCGCGCTGACAAGGCGGGAAAATTCACATCGTTTCGCGCGCCTCTTCGACTCAAGGCGGGCCGTAGCGCAACCCCGTTTGTTGGCTTGCTCTGCACAAGCTCTGACCGGAATTTGATCCATCGGTTGTCCATATGTTCGATATGCGAGCCGGATTTCTAACCAGCATTGAAAGCGTATTTGCATCCTGAAAAGGAACCGTTCGCAAAGGATGTGAGCTAGCAGCGCAGAAGGCGGATTCTGCAGTCTCCGATTTCGGTTTTTAAGATATTTTACTCGCAGACCGCAAAACGGAACCGAGCGTTTCTTCAGGCAGTTCGAAACCGGAGATCGAAGCGCGCCCCGCGCGGGACGCGGTCGCTTACCGTTATGCTGGCGCCATGCGCCCGGACGATTTCCATAACGATCGCCAAACCCAGTCCCGCTCCGTTTGTACGTACCCCCTTGCCGCGCCAGAAGCGCTCGAAGATGTGCGGCCGATCCTCTGCTGAAACGCCGGGACCGCTGTCCTGGACGCTGATCGCCCCCTCCGGGCCGACGTCGACAACGACCTCGCTCTCCGGCGGCGTGTGCGTGAGCGCATTCTCTATGAGATTGCGCAGCGCATCGGCAATTGCGGCAGCGTTGCCGGTGACCAGGACCGGATGATCGGCGCCGGTCAGCGGGATTGTCCGGCAGGCTGACAGCGCCAGATGCGCCATAGAACCGACCACCACCTCAGCAAGTTGATGCAGATCGACCGGTGATGAGACATCCAGTGCGAGCGAGTCGAGACGGGCGACACAGAGCAATTGCTCGACCAGCCGGTTCATTCGTGTGACCTCTTCTCTGAGCGCCGAAACTTGGCCGTTGCCCTCGAGCGCATCGAGGCGAGCTGTGATAATGGTCAGCGGCGTTCGCAATTCGTGCGCGGCATTGGCGGTGAACCGACGCTGAATCACAAAGCCCTGCTCCAACCGGTCGAGCGCGTGATTGACGGCGATGACGAGCGGGAGTGCCTCGGTCGGCACATCGGCCTCATGCAGGCGTAGCGCGATCGATCCGGGCCCGATAGCACTCGCCTGCGCCGATACCGTTCGCAAAGGTAGCAGGCTCCGTCGGACACTGAACGCGGCGAGCAGCAAGGCGAGCGCCACGAACAGCGGCACATACCATGCGACGTCAAAGACAAACTCACGCAGGATCGAGTGGACCAGTTGGTTGCCACCCGATACTTCGGCGACCAGCACGGATAGCGGCCCGGCCGCGCTGTCGAGCCGGATGCTGACCCCCGAATAGTCTCGTTGCAAGGGCCCAAATTTGCTGAGGCGGAAATAACTGGGTTCGGAATCCGCTTGCGGCCATCGGCCGATCATCGCGCCGATCTCGGGTGTTGAAGCCTCGACGAGGTGCCCGTCCTTGTCCCGGATCGCGAATAGCGATTGCTGAGCCGCCACGGAATAAGCCTGCTTTAGGGGCGGCGGGAGCTCGAACCGGGCCTTCCCGTTCCCGTCCAGCGCAAGATAGCGGGCGAGGTCCTCGGCGCGCAGCCCGAGCTCCCGATCAGCCAGAGAGCCGGCGGTCAGCGATGCGCTATAAATGAGACCGCCCACGGCGAGGCAACTTGCGACAAAGAAGAGAGCCGCGAGCTCGACCGTGAGCCGAAGCTGCAGCGACTTGATCCGCCGGCTCATGCCTTGGTCTCGGCGAGGATGTAGCCCACCCCCCGGATGGTGTGGATTATCAGGCTGGCGCCCGCCGCGTCCAGTTGGCGCCGCAAATGGTGAATGTGGACGGGAAACGGGTTTGAATCGGGCTCCTCGTCGATCCCGTAAAGTTTCTCCTCAAGCACGGCTTTGGGCACGATCCGCCCGAACCGTCGCATCATCTGCTCGAGGATCGCCAGCTCCCGGCGTGATAAACGGGCGGGGATCCCG
>JBARIB010000041.1:0-6730 GCA_049799535.1 Allostellaceae bacterium
AGCGGCGGATATCAGGCGGCGGCGCAGGAGCTGTGGGTTCGCGGCGACGACGTGATCAGCGCAATTTACCGCGACACGAGCTTAGAAGCTTTCGAGGGCTGTCTTTACGGGATTACCTCGGGACCATGCGGGCTCACAGGCCAGCTCTTGGTCCGCATCAGTCCCACCGACGGCATCGCAGCGTCAGACCCTTGCTCCCTGGCATTGCATAACAGCCGGCTAGCGGCGGTCTCTTCCGGAAGACCGTAACATCACCAACCGATTACGACGCCCGAACGAGCTGGCCGCGGATTTCGCCTGGCTTGTTCGCGTCTGTGTGGATGTTGACGTACCACTTCCCAGCTTCCAGCTGCCCGATCTGCTCATCGGTCAGTGTCGCCGAGCCTTTGATCGGGCTGGCGAGGTTGCCGGTGAACGGCACGACGATGCCCGCATTCGCTCCGGGATCGGCCGGGCCATGAATATGAGCTGCCTTCGCTGGACCACTGAGGCCGGAATAGTCGACCATCCAAGTTAGGGTCTTGTTGCTAGTATCGAGAGTCGCCGTCGCAGTCCCCTTACCCGAACTGGTCACCCCGGGGCCGGGAGCCAGATCCGCTTTGAACCGTATCTGATCGGCCTGTGCAGCCCCCCATAGAAGGAATACTGCCAGGAAACTCAGACTGAACCACGAAGCACGGCGCATCTCCATCCCTCCCACCAAATGACTTAGCAGACTATTACCAGGAGGCGCCGAACGGGAAGCCCAAATCGACGATAATTCAGCCAACGACCTCACCCAATTTTCTAGGACATATGCTCAGCGATCGATCCGCTGCACAGCGCCCGACTTTCTGTATACCGCAGCGAGGTCTCGAGGATACCACCATCGAGTCGCTGTAGACGGAACACATGGGTCTTTTGCTCAGGCCCGGCGAGATGCATGATCCCGATGACCTCATGCGGGGCATAGGGCTCAACGAACAGGCCGCGCTCGGCATCGAAAGCCGGCGCTGCATCCCCGGGCATCCAATTGCAGTATGCGGGGAGAAAATTGACCGGCAATCGCTCTGCAAAGATGACGTAATTAAGTGCAATCTGCTCGACAAAGAAGAAGCGGGTCCTCTGCAACACGCGCGCTAAGACTCTCGCCCATGCCTCCCAGTGCGGGGCGTCGCGATGAAGCGCGAACGCGCCGCAATTGACCATAGGATTGCGTCCTAGGCGATCGGCTGTGCGCCACCCGAACGCCTCTCGATACTTTTTCCACGGTAACGTCCAGCCGAACGGCTTGGGCCGCTTATAGTGGCGCTTGTAGGCACGATCGATCTCCGGCGTGATCGCAAGCTTGTCCCGCCCAGCCGCCTTGACGTAAAGGTCGATTACCTTGCCGTCCTGGACCCAGGCATCGGCATCGATCCATAAATAAACCTCATACCCCGGAAAATGGCGTGGCAAAAAAGGCCGCGCCACCTGGGCCTTGAATGTCGCGGGCATCCACTCGCGGCGCGGGAAATCAAGATCCCAATCTGGCCGTACCGCGTGTTCAACCTTAGCAGAGAGCCAGTTGCGTTGCTCTCTTTCCAGCCCAAAATCGAGGATGCCGATCGCCACGTCGCGGCGACTGGCTCGAATGGATAATATCGTGTCCCGTAACAGCGGAAAGTAATTGCGGTCGGCGCCGCTGACGATCAGCAGGCGCGCGGGGTCATTTCTGGTGCTCAAATGAGCGTCCGGGCCGAAGCTTTTTGCAAGCCTCAGGGAACGAGGCGATAACCGCCGGGCTCGGTCACCAGGATCTCGGCGCGCGCGGGATCGCGCTCGATCTTCTGGCGGAGCCGGTAAACATGGGTTTCCAAAGTATGGGTTGTGACGCCGGCATTATATCCCCAAACCTCGCCGAGAAGAGTGTCGCGGCCGATCGCCTGATCGCCGGCGCGGTAGAGATATTTGAGGATCGCCGTCTCCTTTTCGGTCAATCGCACCTTTTTGCGGCCACTCGCATCCAGCAGCAGCTTGGCGCTTGGGCGGAAGGTGTAAGGTCCAATCGTGAATACCGCGAGATCACTGTGCTCGCTCTGGCGTAGATGGGCACGGAGCCGCGCCAGGAGCACGCTGAGCCGAAAGGGCTTGGTGACATAATCATCGGCACCAGCATCGAGACCGCGGACGGTGTCGGCCTCGCTGTCCGCTCCGGTAAGCATCACGATCGGCACATGCACGCCCGCGCGGCGGAGAAGTTGGCACAATTCCCGCCCGTCCATGTCAGGCAGACCGACATCGATCAGGATGGCATCGAAGCGTTCGGCCCTCGCGATTTCAAACGCACGTGCAGCCGTATCGCACTCGACACTCGCAAACTCTTCATTCAACTCGAGTTGCTCGGCTAGTGACTGGCGCAACGCGGCGTCATCGTCGACGATTAAAATTCTACGAACGGCCCTCATCGTTTGAACCGCTGGACGGGAGGTGCGCCGATTATCCGCGCGAACTCCCCGTCTTATCCCCGATATGCCGGATTAAACCTAACATGCTTTCGGCTGTGACCTCCAGACATAGCGTCATGGCGGCAAGGACAGGGCCGAGAACCGATCAAGAGCTGCTTCCCACTGCTCAGCCGCTATCGTCCAATCCGGCAGACGATCTCCCGTGGCACGCGAGCCCGCAGCCAATCGTGCCGCAGCCGATGAGTCCGCAAGGACCCGACGCAGCGCGCGTGCCAGGCAGATCGAATCGCCGGCGCGGACCAGCAGCCCAGCTCGACGGGGTACAGTCTCGGGAATTGCGCCGGCAGTGGTCGCAATGACCGGTAGTCCGTGCGCCATCGCCTCCGCATAGGCCATTCCGTACCCCTCATGAAATGACGGCAATACGAATATGTCTGCCGCCTGGTAGGCGCGCGCGATCGCTTCCGGCGGCCGTTCACCGCCGAGTCTGACACGCCGCCCGAGGCGAAAGGCCGTAATCGTCCGTCGAATTTCGCACACCGTGGCCGCGTCGCGCTCCAGCGAGCCGATGCAAAGCAGCCTCCAGTCGAGATCCCGGACGCGTGCCAGGGCTTCGACGAGCACCCGGTGACCTTTGCGCGGGACCAAGCTCGCAACGCAAAGCAGCACCGGGCGGCCGGATCGCCGCCGCCGATAGAACGTCGGCTTTGCTGTGCCCGGCGGGATTACGGCAATTCGCTCGGGCCGCACGCCGTAAGATCGGATCGCCGCGGCAGTTTTCCGGCTGGGGCAAACAACGCCCTGGAATAACGGCAGCATCTCTGCCTCAAGCCTAGCCGCGCATTCCACGGCAGCGCGAGAAAGGCCCGTTTCCTCGGCGAGGGGATGGTGAACCAGGGCGATCAGCCGCAACCGACGCGCTTCTGCCCTGGCTAGTTTTTCGACAGCACGAAAAGCGAGGCCGTCGATGATCGTCCTGGTCCCTGCGCCGAGTTCAGAAAAAGCGGCTGACTGGTTATTTTCTGAGAGCTCAATGACCTTTACAGCACGGCCCCGCGCGCGCAGTCCCTCGATGATGTGGCGGTCGTAGAGATAGCCGCCGGTCAGCTGGTTGAGCCTGCCCGGGACGACAAAGCCGATTTGGCTCATCAGAGTGGGGCATCATACGCGGCCCAAGCCACCGGCGTCTCCCGCAATACCACTCTGAGGCCGGCAAGGTTTTCGATCCCGAGCGCTCCTTCCTTGATCCGCCTCGCCAGGCGGCGATGGATTTCCCCGGCGAGGAATTCGGTCGTTGTGTTTTGTTCGCGGAACTCGGGGATCTCATCGAGATTGCGGTAATCGAACTCGCTGATCACGCTCTTCAGCAAATCAAGAGCGCGGCCGATATCGCAGATGACGCCATATTGATCGAGAGCTTCTTGCCGTAACTCGGCCTCGACCACGTAAGTTGCGCCGTGCAATTGCTGTGCAGGACCAAATATATCCCCAGTCAAACTATGTGCGATCATGAAATGATGACTGACTGTGATACTGTACATGCCCGGCTCTTTCTCTTACTCGTAAGACAAGGTGTGGCAGAGGGCGCCTAGCGTCCCTGCAAGACGGGGCATCAATTCCGGCAAATCGGCAAAATTGCTATTGCCGGACAGCAGTGCGTCGAACACTGGGTCCCTCAGGAGGGAAAGCGCAAGAGTAAGGCGGCGCTGGTGTGACCAGCGCTGGCGCCGGGCCGCCGGTACTGCGCCGACCTGCGACGAACGCAAAGTGAGACGGCGCGAATGGAAGGCGGCACCAAGCGCGACCGGCACCACCCGGGCGCCATACCAGCTCATTTCAACCACCATCGCCTCGAACCCGGCTAGCGCCAGCGCCGTCGCGAGCCCTTCGGGTGTACCGCTGGCATGGAAGACGAGATCGGCCTCGCGGCCCGCCTCTGTCGGCTTCGCAAAACGACAGCCGAGCGCGAGCGAAATGGGCTCGCGGCCGGCATCGACGTCGATCAGCTCGACTTCGGCCCCAGGCAGACGCGCCGCCAGCGCGGCAACAAGACAGCCGATAACGCCCGCTCCAATGACGGCAATCCGATCTCCTGGTCCGGCCGCGCCATCCCACATCCCGTTGATGGCGGTTTCCATGTTGGCGGCAAGCGTGGCGCGCCGGTCCGGGACATCATCAGGGACCTCGAATACGGCATCACCGCTGACAACGAACCGGTCTTGATGGGGATAGAGGCAGAACACGCGCCGCCCGATCAATTTGGCCGGGCCGTGCTCGACGACGCCCACCGCCGAATAGCCGTATTTTACCGGCGCCGGGAACTCGCCCTCCTGAAACGGACAGCGCATCCGCAACCATTCGCTTTCCGGCACTTCACCGCGAAAAACCAGGCTTTCAGTACCCCGGCTTATCGCGCTCGCAACAGTTCGGACGATCACCTCGCCAGGCCCCGGTGAACGCAGAGCCGCGGCCCGGATGTCGCCGCGGCCCGGCGCCGCTACCCAAAATGCCCGAGCCTCAACCATCGGAATAAACTCGATCCTGCAAGGGTCTGAACGAGGCCTACTTGTTCGCCCGATCGCGCCAAGGCACCATCGCCAGATACAGCGAACCTGTTCCTATGTCGATGCGGATCGCCTCATCCCGCCCTTCACTTGCGCTTATCCGCGAGGCTCGCTTGGTCTTTGCCTGCTGGTGGGGGCTCGCCCTGGTGGCAATTCCCGTTCCGGTGCTTGGCGGAGCTGTCGGGACCCTGCCGGCATTTGCCGGCTTGGCACTATTTGCCGGATTGCTCGTCGCGCTCGAACGAAAGCTTGCGGCGCACCATCCTCATCCTCGCCTCGGGCTGGCTAACCGGATCACCCTGGTTAGGGCGGCGATCGCCTGTGTAATTGCTGCGCGGGCGCTGGAGCCCGCCCCGCTCGGAGAACATGAACGGTGGCTGCTCGCCGCCATCGCCGGGACCGGCTTGGTGCTCGATGGAGCCGATGGCTGGGCGGCGCGCCGTGAAGGCTTGGCCTCGGCCTTCGGCGCGCGCTTCGACATGGAGGTCGACGCGTTTGCGATCGCCGTTCTGGCTATAATAGTCGTCAGGGCACAGGCTGCCCCCTGCTGGGTTCTGGCCATCGGCGCCATGCGCTACTTTTATCTCGCAGCAGGGCTGGCTCTGCCGCTGCTGCGATGTCCGCTGCCGCCACGCCCGGTGGCCGACCGGCGCCGCAAGACGATTGCCGTGGTTCAAAGTGTCACGTTGCTGGTGGCGCTCCTGCCCGCGACTTCCGTGAGCTGGGCTTCGGCCGTTTGCGCCGCGGCACTTGCGCTCCTCACCTATTCTTTCGCCAACGATGTCGCCATTCTGCTGTCACTCGGCCGCATGGGTGAGGTCGAATAAGTTTGCTGGCACAATCTTCGACGCGCCATATATGTGCTCGGTGGTAAGGAGAACTGAGTGCTCGGGCCCAGCACACCCCCAACGCCTTCGCGACGCAACGGCCTGAAACCGCAGTCTAGCACCGGCCGGGCGCTCGGTAAGGCCATCACCGCGCTGCGTCGGGGAGAGCCGGTCCTGATCCACGACGAAGAAATCAGCGTTCTCGGGCTCGCTGCCGAACTAGCGAGCGAAGAAAGCCTGCAGCAGCTGCGCGACGTCTCACAGGTCCCGCCACGCGTGGTCTTGACCCGCCGCCGCGCAGTCGCCCTCGGTTTTGCACCGCGAGACGAATTGTCGGGGGCATTGACGATCCCCCTTTCATCAGACTTATCGGCAGTGGTGATCCGCAACTTGGCCGATCCTGGAGCCTCGCTAGGTGCAGAGCCGCCTGGGCTTGGACCCAACTGGGCTGTTGCGAAGGGCGGCGCCCTCGCCGCCGTCGCCTTGGCGAAGCTCGCCTCCCTGTTGCCGGCCGCCGTCGTGGTGCGCCTCGGCAAGAGTGAGTCCGCCCTGTTCGCCCGCCGCGGAGATCTAGTTGGAGTTGATGCCGTCGCGGTTTTCCGACGCGATGCGGCGACCGCCGGGCTCGAGCACGTCGCCGAGGCACGCGTGCCGCTCGCCGATGCCGAAGACGCTCGGCTCGTCGCCTTTCGACCGCGCGATGGCGGGCTTGAGCATTTAGCCATCCTGATCGGCTTGCCGGATCCGGCGTCTGCGGTGTTGGTGCGGCTTCATTCGGAGTGCTTTACGGGCGATCTTCTCGCGAGCCTGCGTTGTGATTGCGGCGAGCAGCTGCGCGGCGCGCTCGCGGCGATCGCGCGAGCTGGTGGCGGTGTGTTGCTTTACCTTGCGCAAGAGGGGCGCGGCATCGGCT
>JBARIB010000042.1:0-1670 GCA_049799535.1 Allostellaceae bacterium
CGCCTAAGGTGCGTAACTTGAGCCCATTCCGATCCGACACTGCCGTGGAGAGCCATAGGCGCTGCTTCGGATTGCGGCGTGGCAGCCTTTCCTTGACCCGAGCGGGCGCTCGCTGGTCGCGGCAGACATGATGGCGTTGCCGGTCAGAGAGAGTGCGGCGATCCGCACCGTCCCGGCGAGCTTGGCAGTGTTCCCGCATCGACGACGGCGGGAAGCTCGATTTCGTCCGCAAGTTCGATTTCGATGTCGGCGACAGGACGATGCTCTGGATGGGGATGGTGCCGCTGTAGTTCGCCAAAGGACGGATCACGAGGGGAAAGGGTGCGTTCTCTCAGCGGGATTCCCCGATGGAGGTGCTGAAGATGACTGGTGCTGCTAGTCCCCGCCGGCGACGCATGCTCAGGGCGAGCCTTGCCGGCGTGGGCCTCCTGTTGTCCTCCCCGAGTTTGGCCCCCACGCTCGCGGCTGAGCAGGGCAGGAAGCGCGGCGAAGAGAAGGAAGTCGGCGCGGTCGAAGACCTGATGCGCGAGCATGGGGTGTTGCGGCGCGCGCTTCTCGTCTACATCGAGTGCGTCCCGAAACTTCGTGCCAACCCCGCCGGTCTCGGCGCCGGAGCGATCGCCCAGACGGCAAAATTGTTCCGCAGCTTTGGCGAGGACTACCATGAGAAAATGCTCGAGGAAGCCCACATCTTCCCGGCAATTCGCAAAGCCGGCGGCCCCGCGGCCGCCTATGTCGACGTGCTGATCGAACAACATAACCGCGGTCGCGAGATTACCGACTACATCCTCGCCGTCACCGGCAACGGCGCGATCGGCGCCGGCGATGCCGAACCGCTCGCACGCACCTTTGAAACCTTTGTCCTGATGTATCAGAACCACGCAGCGCGCGAAGACACGATTGTGTTCCCGGCCTGGAAGGATGCCCTCTCGGAACGGCAGCTTCGGGAGATGGGCGACAAGTTCGAAGACATCGAGCGCCGCACCTTCGGCAAGGACGGCTTTGAGGACGCCGTCAAGCAGATTGCCCAAATCGAGCAGAGTTTGGGCTTTGCCGACCTTGCGCAGTTCACCGCGCCTCCGCCCCCGAAGGCGTGACCGGGAGCGCATTCGGTGGCGCAAGCGGACATTGTGGCGGATCCCATGCAGCATCACGGTTCGCCGCTCGAGGTGCTGCGGGTCTTTCTGCGTCTGGGACTGACCTCCTTCGGCGGCCCGGTTGCGCATCTCGGTTATTTCCGGGCCGAATTCGTCGAGCGGCGCCGTTGGCTCGACGAGGCGGCCTACGCCGATATCGTCGCGCTCTGCCAGTTCCTGCCAGGACCGGCGAGCAGCCAGACCGGGATCAGCATCGGCATCTTGCGCGCCGGCCTCCCTGGGGCGGTATGCGCCTGGCTGGGCTTCACCGCGCCTTCCGCCGTGGCGATGGTGCTCTTCGGCTATGGCGTCACGGCGTTCGGAAACCTGGCCGATTCGGCTTGGCTGCACGGCCTCAAGATCGTCGCCGTGGCAGTCGTCGCGCAGGCCGTATGGGGAATGGCGAGAAATTTGTGTCCCGACCGCGAACGCGCCACGATTGCGATCGGTGCAGCCATGGTCGCGCTCGCAATCCCCTCCGCTCCCGGTCAAGTCGGCGCGATCGCCGCCGGCGGACTGATCGGCTGGGGGCTG
>JBARIB010000043.1:0-2932 GCA_049799535.1 Allostellaceae bacterium
CGTGCCTCCTGCCTTGCCCGGCAGAGCCTGAACCAACTGCTTCCACTGGAGCCACAAATTCACGCGCCTGCTACTTGGAAAGGCGGACATGAGAGTGGTCAAAATCTAACACTTGGTGCCCGTGGACCATAGCCGCTGTCGACCCATTGCCGTCATTCGCTGGCCCAGATTTGGCGGCAAGGCTGACACACGAAAATTCTGGTCGCCGATTTCTCCCTTGCAGCTAACCCTCGACGATGCGACGAAAGCCCCGGCATGGCTCATGCCGTTGTCGACCGACCGCAAATACGTGCCCCTCACCACTCAGGACAAAGAGACTATCGATGAGCCCGATCGCTCCGCAAGACGACCTACCAACCGGCCGGGCCGACAGGCAAGTGCCTACGGCAGAGCAGAAGAAAGTAATAACATTCACAATCCTACATACCAATGACATGCACTCGAACTTGGTCGGCATAGGGCCTGCGTCTGAATACTCGCCGACGACCCTCAACGACGACGGAACGATCGGCGGCATAGAGCGCATTGCCGCGCTGATCGCCGAGCGCCGAAAGGCGCGCGAAGCCCTGGGGCCGGTGCTGGTTCTCGATATCGGCGATTTCAGCATCGGTACACCCTTTGGTGCGGCGATCCAGGAGACCGGGGCGGAACTCCAATGCCTGGCGATGGCGGGATATGATGCGATAACGATCGGCAATCACGAGTTCGATTGCGGCCCAGATGCTCTCGCCAAGGCAGTGGCGGCGGCGAACAGGGCCGGCCGTCTGCCGCCGATTCTCGCGGCCAATACGCATTTCGATGGCGACGACGCGGGGCTTTCCGGCTTCAAGGAGCTGGCCCGGGCGGGATTGATTCGCAGCCACATGCTGCTGGAGCGTGGCGGCATCCGGTTCGGCCTTTTCGGCATAATGGGGACCGACTCCATTCAGTTCACCATAAATCCGGGCGCCGTCACCTTCTCCGATCCGACTGAGGCTGCTCGAAAGATGGCGCAGCAACTGCGTGCGGAAGGCGCCGACGTGGTCATCTGCCTGAGCCATTCCGGTGTGCGGGAACCAGAGCACGGCCCGATCACCGAAGGCGAAGATATCGAGCTGGCCCGTGCCGTGCCCGAGATCGATGTCATCGTCGGCGGCCATACGCACACCTTCCTGCGGACGCCAATCATCGCCGATGGGACGCCGATCGTGCAGGCCGGCTGCTATGGCGCGGGACTTGGCGAACTGGCGATAGAGATGGAAGGGAGCGAGAGGAGGCTGGCGTTCTACAAGCTGCACGCGATCGACGACACGATCGCGGGCGATCCTCGCCTCGCCGAGGCAATGGAGGTGTTCAAAGCCCAGACGACACGCATCGTGTTTGCACCGCGCGGCTTTGCGATCGACGAGCCGCTGGTGGTCATTGATCACGATTGGTCGAACACGTTCTTCGACCTCGCGGCGTCGATGCCTCTAGGCAATCTGACGGCGGACGCTATCCGGCATGCCACCAAGGCGGACGTGGCGTTGAACGCTGCGGGCATGGTCCGTGCCGGACTGACGAAGGGTAAGAGTGGCCTGCAGACAGTGTACGATGTCTTCCTGCTTGCGCCGCTCGGCATTGGCGTTTCGGACCAGAGCGCCGGCGGCTCTCTCGTGCTTGTTTACCTGACGGGTCGGGAGATCAAAAACTGTTTGGAGTTCTTGCTGATCGGCAACCCGAACCTGCCGGGTCAATATTTCCCACGCGTCTCTGGAATACGGTTCCGCTATGATCCGACACGGCCCAAGTTCGATTCCGTGACGCAAATTGACCTCGGCGATCTCGCGAGTGGCTATCGCACGATCGACCTGTCGGACACATCGACAACGCTCTATAGCGTCGCCTGCAATCTCTATTTCGGCCTTATGATCATGTCGATTTCCAGAAAGGCCGGCGTGTCGTTCGTGCCGAAGAGAAAGGACGGGACCCCGCTGCAATCGCGCGTCGAGGCGCTACCCGAAGCGCCCCAGAGCGGGCCTTATCTGCTCCCCCCGAAGGGAGCCATCGAGCAAGATCAGACGGTACCCGGCACCGCGTCGCCGGAGATCAAGGAATGGCAGGCGATCATGGATTATCTGAAGATCCTGCCGAACAAGAATGATAAGGGAATTTCGATGCTGGTGATCGACGAGCGGACTCAAGAGAATCGGACGATTAACTTGCGCGCATAGGCGCCGCGGTGTCGGCGTTCGTGGAACAATCACTTAGATCGTACAAATCTGGCGCGAATGTCCCCTTTCCACCCCGAGCCGACCTTTCGCCCAGGTACCATGCGTCAGATTTTATCCACCAGCACTGATCTGGAAAGGTGGCCCACGTCACGCAGCCGCATCTCGGCACGAAGGCCGAGCGCGTCGCGTCCCCTCGGCCATGCTACCGCGTGCATTTAAGATGCTGGCGGTGAGCCGGTGGCCAAGCCGCTTTCGGGGACAAATGGCCCAACGAGGCAAGCAGCGGAAGCGTCAAGCTTGGACCTGCCAAGTGTTCGGGATTAGGCGCCGACGCCGCGGGTAGGGATTTCCGCAGCGATGGCAAAATCATTGCCGTCACGGCTTTCATTAGGGCCCGCTTTCTGGCCGCCCGCTTTGCGTGTCTGTCAGGCAATGCTCAATCGGGGCTGCGCGGGGATGCCGGCGCAGGCGGACCAGACGGAGTGGCGGTTTCCGCCTGCCTCTTGCAGCGCGGCGCGGCGTTGGCAAGCCGCCGCTGTGGGTACCGCCGGGGCGGTGGCAGCTCGCCTGGGCAAAATCGGCCTATAAATTCGGCCTATAAATACGGTATGGCGCTAAGGGTAGGGCCAGCCCCAGGGGCCCCAATCCCAAGCCTCCTGGTTCATGATCGCGGTCATTTGCGCTTCGTCGGCGAGCTGCTTGGCGAACATTTCCTGCCGGTAAGCGTCCCAGTTCTGCTG
>JBARIB010000044.1:0-3059 GCA_049799535.1 Allostellaceae bacterium
GTCCGTCCGCGGAGGCGGCCACAACATCACCGGCAACGCCGTCTGCGACGGCGGTCTGATGATCGATCTGTCGCCGATGAAGAGCGTCCGGGTCGATCCAGTGAGGCGCACGGCTCGAGCCGAGGCGGGCCTCACCTGGGGCGAATACAACCGCGAGACGCAAGCCTTCGGGCTGGCCAGCACCGGTGGGGTCGTCTCGACGACCGGTATTGCCGGGCTGACCTTGGGCGGCGGCCTCGGGTGGCTGATGGGAAAGCACGGCCTCAGCTGCGACAACCTGCTGTCGGCGGATATCGTCACGGCGGACGGTCAGTTCCTGACGGCCAGCGCGGATCAGAACCCAGATCTCTTCTGGGGTTTGCGCGGTGGCGGCGGCAACTTTGGCGTCGTCACCTCATTCGAGTACCGGGTTCACCCGGTTGGTCCGGTGCTCGGTGGAATGGTTATGCACCCGATGGCCAAGGCCAAGGAGGTGCTGCAATTCTATCGGGATTATGCGCGCAGTTGCCCTGACGAGGCGACCGCCTTTGCCGGCTTGATGACGTCGCCCGACGGGACCCCAGTCGTCGCCATAATCGTCGGCTATATCGGGGATCTTGCGGATGGGGAAGCGCAGACAGCGCCGGTGCGGAAGTTCGGGTCGCCGCTGCTAGATACGATCGCCCCGATCTCCTACGTGCAGCTCAATACGATGTTTGACGCGGCTTTCCCGTATGGTGGGGTCCAGCGCTACTGGAAGTCGAGCTTTTTGAAAGAGCTGGGGGATGATGCGTTGGAAATCCTGGTCGATCGAGCGGGAACGATGCGCTCTCCAATGTCGATGGTCGGCTTCTTCCACGTCCACGGCGCTGCTACTCGGGTTGACCCCAACAAGACTGCTTTCGGCCTCCGCGATGACCAATGGGATTATGATGTCATCTCGCAGTGGTCGGATTCTGCGGAGTCTGCAGGTCATATCCAATGGACCCGAGAGTTCTGGACGGCGGTCGAACCCTTCGCGAGCGGGCAAGTGTATGTCAATCACCTGGACGCAGAGGAGGGTACCCGGATCAAAGCTGCCTATACCGAGGGTTACGAGCGGCTCGTCGCCCTGAAGAACAAATACGATCCGACAAACCTGTTCCGGCTCAATCAGAACATCAAGCCTACTGTCTAGGGACAGTTGCGGGGGTAGTGCGGAAGGGCGGGTGCTCGGGCGGAGCTGCGTTCGGTAACGCCAAACTGGCGCCCCTGCGATGAGCCGGGTTAGGGTGGGCCGATGGATCTACCGCCCTTCCTCGCCTCATTTCTGCAGGCGCTCGCGGCCGGCGTTACCGTCGGCGGCGCCTATGCGCTCATGTGCATCGGGCTCGGCATCATCTTCGGCTCGATGCGCGTCATCAATTTCGCGCAGGGCGACTTCCTGATGCTCGGGATGTATGTCGCCTTCTACCTGACCACCGGCTACGGCGTTTTGAGTTTTCTCGGGCCCTATGGCGGGCCGATCATCGCCGCATTTCTGGCGGGGCCGGTGGTCTTCGCAATCGGCTGGTGTGTGCACCGCTTCATTGTCTCGCGGGTCACCGGGACCGGGGCCGCCGCCTCGGAAGGCGCGGGTGCCTACGGCCAGATCATCGTGACTCTGGGCCTGTCGCTTATCCTGCAGAACGGCGGATTGATCCTTTTCGGCTCGACGCCGAGAGCGATCCGCACGCCGTTGTCGCGCAGCTCCTGGGAGATTGGCCCGATCCTTCTCAACCAGGCGCGTGTCGTCAGCTTTCTGGTTGCCGTGGCTTTGGTCGCCGCGGTCTATCTGTTCCTTGCTCGGACCCGGGTGGGCAAGAGCTTGCGCGCCGCCGCCGACAACAGCACCGCCGCAATC
This sequence comes from Allostellaceae bacterium, assembly GCA_049799535.1. Lineage (GTDB taxonomy): Bacteria > Pseudomonadota > Alphaproteobacteria > ATCC43930 > CGMCC-115725 > AP-15. Next base: position 1,862 of record JBARIB010000044.1, read on the forward strand.
TACATGGGCATCGATGTCGACCGCGCCCATCGCATTGCTTGGAGCGTGGGCGTCGGCATCACAGCCGTCGCCGGCGGCCTCTTGGCGAGCTCGCAATCCTTTCAGCCCTATGTCGGGTTCGATTTCGTCATCGTGATGTATGCCGGAGTCGTGCTCGGCGGTCTCGGCAGCACGCTCGGCGCCTTCTGGGGCGGTCTGTTGATCGGCATCGTCCAGCAGATGTCGACGCTGGTGCTGCCGTACCAACTTCAGAACACGGCGATCTTTGTCGTCTTCCTGCTGATTATCTTTCTGCGCCCGCAAGGCCTCTTTGGTCGGGTCAGCGAGCGGACATGAGAGCCTCTGCCGCGACCAAGCACCAACGCTGGGCGATCCTGGCCGTCGCTGTCATCGTTCTCGCCGTCTCGTTGGCGATGCAGAGTGCCTATTACCAGCTGGTTCTGACCCAGGTTCTACTGTGGGCAGTATTGTCCCTGGCCTGGAATGTTCTCAGCGGCTACAGCGGGTATTTCTCGTTCGGGCATGCCGCGTTCTGGGGCCTCGGCGCGTACACCGTGGCGCTCGGAATGATTTATCTCAATTTGCCGCCTTGGGTCGGCATCCCGCTCGGCGCTGTCATCGGCAGTATTGCGGGGGCAGTCATTGGATTCCCGACTTTCCGCTTGCGCGGCCATTATTTCGCACTCGCAATGCTCGCCTACCCGCTGGCGACGCTCTACGTCTTCCAATGGCTGGGGTACCAGGAGATATCCCTGCCGATGAAGCGCGAGGCGCCGGTTCTGTACATGCAGTTCACCGATCCGCGGGCCTATGTCGTGCTGGCGCTTGGATTGCTGGTTGTTGCCCTCGCCGTCTCATTGCGCGTCGAGAATTCGCGCTTCGGTATGGCGCTGCTCTCAATCAAACAGAACGAACCGGCGGCGGAAGCGGCCGGGATCGACACTTGGCGCTGGAAGATGTGGGCGATCATGCTGAGCGGCGCGCTCGCCGGGATGGCGGGCGGGCTCTACGCTGTAGTGCTATTGGTGGTGACGCCGGAAAGCGTGTTCGGCATGCTGGTTTCGGCGCAGCCCCTGATCCTGGCCTTGTTCGGCGGCGTCGGCAGCCTGTGGGGTCCGGTGATCGGCGCGGCGGTGCTCGTGCCATTGGCGGAGGGATTGAACGGCGAGCTCGGCGACGTCCTGCCGGGCATCCAAGG
>JBARIB010000045.1:0-2104 GCA_049799535.1 Allostellaceae bacterium
GCGATGGACGGGTTGATCGAGCGTTTTGCAAAAGTGGAGCCTGTCTCTGTTTCAGTCGCCAGCCGACGCCCGCGAGTGGTGATCATTGGCGCCGGCTTCGGTGGGCTGACGGCAGCGATGCGTCTGAAGCGCACCGATGCCGACGTGATGGTCGTTGACCGGCGTAACTATCATCTGTTTCAGCCGCTGCTGTACCAGGTGGCGACCGCCGCCCTGTCGCCCGCCGACATCGCCGCGCCAATCCGCGGTATCCTCGCGCGCCAGGCGAACGCGAGCGTGGTGCTGGGAGCGGTTAGCGGCATCGATGTGGCGGCTCGCGTGGTTTTGATCGGCGAGCGGCGCATTCCCTACGACCAGCTCATCATCGCGACCGGCGCTCGCGAATCCTATTTCGGCCATGACGAATGGGCCGCGGTGACCTCGGGGCTGAAGAAGATCGAGGATGCGACGACGATGCGGCGCCGCATTCTGATGGCTTTCGAGCGTGCCGAGGACAGCTACGATGAAGACGAACGCGGGCGGCTGTTAACCTTCGTAATTATCGGCGGTGGCCCCACCGGCGTAGAGCTGGCCGGCGCGCTCGCCGAGCTGGCCAAAGCGGCGCTCGCGCGCGATTTCCGCCGGATCGACCCGGCAACCGCCCGGATCATTCTGATCGAGGCAGGACCGCGGCTGCTGCCAAGCTTTCCGCCAAGCTTATCGGAGGTGGCAGCTAGGGCTCTGACCCGGCTTGGGGTCGAGTTGCGGCTCGGCACCAAGGTCAGCCGCTGCGACGATTGTGGCGCGGTGCTCGACGGCGAGCGCATCGACAGCCGAACCTTGATCTGGGCCGCTGGGGTCGCGGCCTCGCCGGCGGCTGACTGGCTCGGCATCACGCCGGGGCGCGGCAGAAGAGTGCCGGTCGGACCCGATCTGACCGTGCCGGGTCACCCCGAGATCTTCGTCATCGGCGACACTGCGCAGGTCGAAGGTCCGCACGGCCCGCTGCCGGGGGTTGCGCCTGTAGCGAAGCAGGAGGGCGCTTACGTCGCCCGCGTCATCGCCGCGCGCCTCGCCGGCAAACCGGCCCCGCCGCCGTTCCACTATCGTGATCTCGGTAATCTGGCGACGATCGGGCGCAGGGAAGGGGTTGTCGACTTCGGCTGGCTGAAGCTGACTGGCCGTGTCGCCTGGCTCGTCTGGGGTGTGGCTCACATCTATTTCCTGATCGGCTTCCGCAACCGTATGGCGGTCGCCGTCGATTGGCTGTGGTCTTACCTGACCTATCAGCGCGGCGCGCGGTTGATCATCGGCGAAGACATGCGGATGTCATCGCCTGCATCAAAACGATAACCAATGGGAATTTCACTCCCGAGGCGCCAGCAACCAAGTTTGCCGGGCCGCCGATCCGGGCGCTCGCCTAATGAAAGGGCATCCTCCAATGAACCCAAATCCGCTTTCCGACACGATCGCTTTTCTGCTTCAGCCCGGCTGGACGACGGCGATCTTCTGGCTTCTCCTGGTCGCTAGCATCGCTACCGCCGCCTACGCATACTACACCATCCCTGGCCAGCGTAGCCTTGCCCATCTCGGCAATTGGGGCTTCCGGCTCATCATCGGCGCGATGTGGTGGCAGCAGAGCCTGTGGAAACTGCCGCCCTATTATACCGATCACCCCGAGCAGCCCTTCGGCGACACCGGGCTCGCCTATTGGATGAAACTGTTGGGCCGGCACGCGGCGATCCCATTGCAGGCCGACTTCGTCAACAATGTCGTGCTGCCGCATTTCTACTGGTTCGCCCCAGTCGTCTACTTCCTCGAAGTCTTGACCGGGGTGTCGTTGATGCTGGGCGTCTTCGTGCGGCTGTTCGGTATCATCGGCGCGCTGCAGATTCTCAATCTCTGGCTCGGCCTCTACAGCGCGCCCGGCGAGTGGCCCTGGACCTATTTCTTCCTGCTCGTGCTGATGCTGATCTTCGCCGCTCACCACTACGGCCGCAGCCTCGGCCTCGACGCAATCATGATGAGGCGCATGGGTGAGGGGCGCGCGCTCGGCCGAGCCATTCTCGCGGGCGCAAGCTGAGCCGGCGCGCCGGCTCAACCAGGGGCAGCGCCAGACGCGCTG
>JBARIB010000046.1:0-3426 GCA_049799535.1 Allostellaceae bacterium
GACATTACCGGGTTCAACGCTCTAAGGCTTCAGAGCCATGCACGGGACTGCTGCTCTTCGACGAGATTTCGCGCCGGCGGACGGTCTGCTGCGAGTGCTCGGGTCTATCGAATTTCGGCAATTAGAGAGGAGGTTGCGCGACCGGATCGAGCTGGAAAAACTTCGCAAGGAGACCGAGAACGATCTCGCCGAGGCAAAGGTTGCTGCGGTATGGCTGGCAGAGCGCTCCGAACAACCAGCGCCTGATGATCTCGATCCCGATTGGTTCGCCCAAGCTGCCAAGAGCGCAAAGGAGAAGGAGAGGGAGGTTGCGGCGCATTTTCGCCCTGTGGTCGCGGCGCTCAAAGGCGCGCTGGAACCGCCGGACGACAAGTTTGAGGCCGACGCGCAGCAACTCCTTCGGGACAGCATTGAAGTCCTAGAAGGCTGGTTAGCCTTCTATCAAGGGTTGTACGCAATGCTGGCCAGACAAACTGTAGAGCGGCGCACTTCGCATGAGGTGCTGCGGGCACGACCGGTTACCGGCAACATCGATTATGCCGAGTTGAGTCGCGAACATCTGGCGAGATACCCGAAGATCCGAGCTGCCCTTGCCAAATGAGCCGAGATGGCTGCCCATCGAGGCTGTAATAGAGCATAACCGGCTTGAAGTAGAGGCAACAGGCGAGCGGCACCTTCTACGTGATTACGGGTTGCTCGACAGCGCATTGGCGCGGCCGAAAAACTTCTATGGCTTTGGGCAAGACGATATCGTTGCGCTGGCGGTAGCACTACTGAACGGCATCGCGCAGGCACATGCTTTCGAGCAGGGAAACAAGCGCACTGCCTTTGCGGCAATGCGACTGTTCCTCGGTGCCAAACGGCTATGACACGTCATTCGATGATATAGTCTCATGGGCCGACGAGATGATCGCACTCGTCGAGCATCGCTCGACCGAGGATGATTTTGTTCGCATCATTCGGCCATTTGTGGTTGGTAGATTATCAAGATTATAAGGCGCTTGCGTCGGGCGCGCCTTGCCGCTAGCGTACAGTTATGGAAGAAGCCAGGGTCCTGTGCGGCCCGCGTCGGATATCGCGATTTTGGTACCGCCGGTACATGTCGGCGGCTTAGGATTGCGTTCCTGCTTATTTCGAAGCCGCCCCACCGAGGCGGCTTTCGTGTTTCATGCTCCTGCTGATCCGAATGTCGCCGGTAGTGGAGCGGCTTCCAACCCCGGAGATAATCCATGCCTGAGCTGCATAGACCGCTGCGAAACGACAGGGGGATGGGTGAGGTAACGGAAGGGTGGTCGCCGGATAGCTGGCGCGGCCTGCCGATCCGTCAGGTCCCGGGTTACCCCGACGAAGTGGCGCTAGCCCGGGTTGAGGAGAGTTTGCGGCGCTTTCCACCGCTCGTCTTCGCCGGTGAGGCCCGGCGCCTTAGGGAACGCCTCGCCGCCGTTGCGGCCGGCAAGGCGTTTTTGCTGCAGGGCGGCGACTGTGCCGAGAGCTTTGCCGAATTTCACCCGAACAATATCCGCGACATGTTCAAGGTGCTGCTGCAGATGGCGGTCGTGCTCACCTTTGGCGCGGCTTGCCCGGTTGTCAAAGTCGGCCGCCTTGCCGGTCAGTTCGCCAAGCCGCGCTCTTCCGAGACCGAAACCCAAAACGGCACGACCTTGCCCTCCTATCGAGGCGACATCATCAACGGCCTCGAATTCGAGGCCGCCGCGCGCCAGCCCGACCCACAGCGCATGGTCCAGGCCTACAGCCAATCCGCTGCGACGTTGAACCTGTTGCGCGCCTTCGCCCAGGGCGGCTACGCCGATCTGCACCGCGTGCATGCGTGGAACCAGGATTTTGTCGCCGACTCTCCGCAGGGCGAGCGTTACCGAGAATTGGCCGATCGGCTGACCGAGACGCTCAATTTTATGGAGGCGTGCGGACTCACCTCCGATACGACGCCGCAGATCCGCGAGACCGAGTTCTACACCTCGCACGAGGCTCTTTTCCTGTCTTATGAGGAGGCGCTGACCCGCATCGATTCGACCACCGGTGACTGGTACGACTGTTCGGCGCACCTTCTCTGGCTCGGTGACCGCACGCGGCAGGTGGACGGCGCCCATGCCGAGTTTTTGCGGGGCATCAAGAACCCGATCGGCATGAAGTGCGGGCCGACCCTGGAACCAGACGATCTGTTGCGGTTGTTCGATCAGCTCAACCCGAAGAACGAGGCGGGCCGGCTGACCTTGATTACGCGCATGGGGGCCGATAAGGTCGCGGCGCGGCTGCCCTATCTGATCCGCGCCGTCCGGCGCGAAGGGCGCGAGGTCGTATGGTGCTGTGATCCGATGCACGGCAACACGGTGACGTCCTCGAACGGCTACAAGACGCGGTCCTTCGACCGCATTCTTGACGAGCTTCATGGCGCCTTTGCAATCCATGACGCGGAGGGCAGCTATGCCGGAGGCGTGCATTTCGAGCTGACCGGCCAGAATGTCACCGAATGTATCGGCGGGGCTCAAGAGATCCGGGAGGAGTCACTCGCCGAGCGCTATCTGACCCATTGCGACCCGCGGCTTAACGCAAGCCAGGCATTAGAGCTCGCTTTTGAGATTGCCGAGGCGTTGAAGGGCAAGCGCCAGCGCAACGGCGGCGAAACCGCAAGTCGGCGCATGGCAGCCTATTAAGGTATGAAGCCGTGGTCGCAGACGACCCCGTCTCGTTGGCGGCGCAGACCGACAGTTATTTCCTGAAGACGAAGGCCATTGTCGGTCATTTCGGCGATCGTCGAGCGACTTACGCGGTCTTCATGCGCCGGCCAGTCATCTGTGCGCCACGTTTTGCGATCGATTTCCTCCAAAGCGCAGCGGCTGCACGCGATGTGAAGATTGAGATTGAGCTCAGCCATCGCGAGGGCGCCTGGGTAGGCGCCGGGGACCCCATCCTGTTCGTGACCGGCTCTCTGTTTCATCTGGTCGACCTCGAAACCGTGCTGCTGCAAAAGCTCGGCCCCGCTTGCGTTGCCGCCTATAACGCTTATGCGATGTGCGCGGATCTGCCGAAAGTCGCATTTATGGCGATGGATGCGCGCCACTGTGCGGGCGCGGAGATGGCGGCGATGATGGCGTATGCGGCCGCGGTCGGTTCCGCCGTCGCGAAGCGTGAGGCCGGCGCGGTCGGCTTTGTCGGCTGCGCTGCCGATGCGACGGCCGGGTTTTTCGGGCAGCAGAGCGGCCTCGGCACGATGCCGCACGCACTGATCGGCTATGCTGGCTCGACGGTCCGCGCGGCGGAGATGTTCCGCGAGGTTTTTCCGAACGAGCCGATGACCGTGCTGGTCGATTATTTCGGCCGGGAGTTGTCCGACGCCGTCACCGTCGCGGGTCGGTTTCCCGAACTGGCCGTGGCGGGCAGACTCGCGGTCCGCATTGACACTCCGGG
>JBARIB010000047.1:0-3334 GCA_049799535.1 Allostellaceae bacterium
CGCGGCGCTGGCGTCGGACGATATGCGCGAGACGATGGCGCTGTGCATCTCGTGCAAGGGCTGCAGACGCGAATGCCCGACCGGCGTCGACATGGCGCGTATGAAGATCGAGTTCCTGCACCATTATCGGAAAAGCCATCCGCTGACGCCGCGCGACCGGCTCATCGCCTTTTTGCCGCGGTACGCACCCTATGCCGCGCGCCTCGCACCGCTAGTGAACCTGAGGAACCGGGTGCCGCTTCTCGCTGTCCTCGGGGAACGTCGATTTGGGCTCAGCGCCGGCCGCAAACTGCCACCCTGGAGCAACCGCCCTTATCGCGGGGAGTCATCCGGGAACGGCAGCGAGGTCGTGCTTCTGGTGGATACCTTTAACCGCTATTTCGAGCCGGAAAATGCGCGTGTCGCCGAGCGTGTGCTGCGGCGGGCCGGATATCGGGTCGTCAGCCCCGATCCACCAGGCGGTCGCCCGCTCTGTTGCGGCCGGACCTTCCTATCCGCCGGCCTCGTTGAGGAGGCGCGGCGCGAGGCGCGACGGATGCTGGACGCGCTCGCGCCGCATGTCGCTGCCGGTAGGCCGGTCATCGGGCTGGAACCATCCTGCCTGTTGACGTTGCGCGACGAATTCCCGGCGATCCTGCCGGGCGCCCAAACCAAAGCGCTAGCCGGGTGCGCCAAGCTGTTCGAGGAATTTGTCGAAAGCGAGGGCGCAGCAGGCCACTTCCAACTGCCACTCGGGTCAATGGAAGGCAGAACCGCAATGCTGCACGGGCATTGCCACCAGAAGGCCTTCAATACGGTCGGTGCGGCGGTGAAAGCATTGCAACTGATCCCCGGCCTCACAGTCGAGACTTTCGACTCGACTTGCTGCGGCATGGCCGGTTCGTTCGGCTACGAAGCCGAGCATTACGAGATGTCGCTCAGGATCGGCGAGCTCGGGGTGTTGCCGAAGATGCGCGCGGCGCCGCCCGACACGATGCTCGTCGCTAACGGCACGAGCTGCCGCCACCAGATCGCCGATGCCGCCAAGCGCGAGGCCCGCCACCTCGTGCGGATCCTCGACGATGCCTCTGCCGGAGCCTGAAATGGAGAAGCTCGAGATCGTATTCGATCCGCTGCCGGGCGATTCCCTCAGCCGGTTCGTCACGGAGTCTCTCGCCTCGTACAACATCGCGGCGACGGGCCAAGAGAGCTGGTACCCGGTGGGGTTTTTTCTGAAGAGCGGCCGCGGAGAATGGTTGGGCGGGCTGCTCGGCAATATATGGGGCGGCTGGCTTCATGTGACGCATCTCTGGGTGGCCGCGCCGGTACGCGGTCACGGCAATGGGACCCGTCTGCTCCGGGCCGCGGAGCAATATGCCGTCGAGCGGGGCTGTTTTGCCGCGACGCTGGAAACGGCGAGCTTCGAAGCACGCCCCTTCTACGAGAAGCTCGGGTACGAGGTGTTCGCTGCGCTCGAAGACTACCCACCGGGTCATTCGAAGTTCTATCTTCGGAAGCAGCTCTCCGAGAAACCAACCTCCGGTGAATGACAAATGCGGCCTGCTGTGACCCTCCCCGATCGCGCGACGGCACTAATCGATTTCTGGTTCGGCCCGCCCGACGGCCCGGGGCGCGAGCAGCATCGCGGGATATGGTTCAGGGCCACCGAGGAATTCGACGCGGCATTGCGCCGCGAGTTTCTCGCCGATTATGAGGCGGCCGCCGCCGGGACATCGCGGTCCTGGGAGGCCTCGCCCGAGGGCGCGCTCGCACTCGTGCTGCTGCTCGACCAGGTACCGCGCAACATCTTTCGCGGCACGCCGCGCGCCTATGCGACCGATGCGGAGGCGTGCGCGGTAGGGGAGCGGGCGCTCGAACGCGGGTTCGACCAGATGGTCCCGCCGGCCTGGCGGTTGTTCTTTTATATGCCTTTCCATCACAGCGAGGACCTCGCCGACCAACGGCGCTCGGTCGCACTGTTCGATGCACTCCCGCGAAATCGCGATCGCGGCGGCGGTTTGCGTCGTTACGGTTGCCCCTATGTCGAAGTCATCGAGCGGTTCGGGCGTTTTCCGCATCGCAACGAAGTTCTTGGCCGGCAGTCGACGCCCGAGGAAATCGCGTTGTTGGCCGAGCGGGAGAGCCTCTTAGCTAGGGCGGCGCGCGAAGCCGAGCAGTCGTGCCGCGGGAGCAACGGTCCAGCCCTGCACGAGCAAGGATGCGATCACGAGGATAAAGATGCTCGCGAATAGGCGCTCGTCGCGGTTCGGGTCGGCGAGCCCCGGGATGATGCTGAGATAGATCGGCACCGCGCCGCGCAGCCCCACCCAGGAAGCAAAGGCGGTTTCGCGGACGGTGAAGCGGAACGGCAGCACGCAGGCGAAGACGGCGACCGGGCGCGCAAGGAACATCAAAACAGCGGCCCCGATGATTGCGCCCGGCAAATAGGGCGCCAGCTTGTGCGGCGTCACCAGCAGGCCCAGCATCACGAAAAGCACAATCTGCGCGAGCCATGCCATGCCCTCGAAGAAATGCTCTACTTCTTGCCGCGCTCGGTATTGCGCGGCGCCGGTCAGCACCGCCGCGATATAGGTCGCGAGAAAACCGCTGGTGCCGAGCAGCTGGGCGAGACCGAATACCGCCAGACAGCCCGCCAGGACCAGCACCGCCGCGAGCGAGGCTTCGAGCCGCAGATGCTTCAGCGACTGCGCCAACGCCCAGCCGCCGGCCAGACCAAACACAGCTCCACCCGCCATTTCCTTGAAGAACAGCAGGGCGGCATCACCGAGCCCCATCGAGCCGGGCTCGGCGATCAGATGCATAAGCAGAAAGGTCAGAAACACGGACATCGGGTCGTTGAGCCCCGACTCGACCTCGAGCAGGGCAAGGAGCCGCTCGGGCAGGGCAGCGCCGGCGCGCCGTAGCAGGACGGCGACTGCTGCGGCATCGGTTGGCGCCGCGGTAGCTCCAGCGAGCAGCGCGGCCATCAGCGGCACCCCGTCGATGAGCATTGCGGATGCGCCCAAGACCGCCGCGGTGACTGCGACGCCGATGGTGGCAAGCATCGCTGCCGGCCAGAAAGCTAGGCGGAACATCGAGACCGGCGTCTTGAGGCCGCCCTCGAACAGAATCACTGCGAGCGCTACGCTGCCGATCAGATAGGCCGATTCGAAGTCGTCATAGGGAAGCCCCAGAACCCCGTCCTCGCCCGCGATCATGCCGAGCGCGAGAAAAACGAGCAGCATCGGCGCACCGACGCGGCGCGATACCAACCCCGCTAAAATGCTCGACAGCCCGAGCAAGCCGCCCAGCAGAATCAGTTCGTGAGCCTTTGTAATCGCGGCGTGGCCAAGAG
>JBARIB010000048.1:0-1679 GCA_049799535.1 Allostellaceae bacterium
GCGAAGTTCACTAACAGCGTATCAAACGCGTGCACCTCGATGCGCTCGGCATCGCCGTTTTCCAAATGCGCAATCTCGTCGCGGACGATCTCAACGCGCTCGTCGGTCGCGAATAGCGGACCCTTGCCGTCGTTACGCGCGACGCCGATGATCAGGCGATCGACTACTCGAACCGCCCGGCGGATGATGTCTGTGTGCCCGTTGGTGATCGGGTCGAAAGTCCCGGGGTAGATCCCGATGCGCGGCTCGGTCATGTGTCCCCCTTATTGCTCGGCTCGCTATCTGGCGCGTCGTCCGTCTCTCCGCCGGCGCCATTCTCGTCGGATTCCTCCGGGAGCCGGGCCACCGAGACAACACGTTCGCCGTCGCCGACCTTGAAGATCACCACACCCTGGCTGCGCCGACGCGCGATGCGGATGTCGTGGACCGGGCAACGGATCACCATCCCGCCATCCGTCACCAGCATGATCTGGTCGTTGTGTCCGACCGGGAAGACGGCGACGATCGCGTCACTGCGCCGGGTCAGGTCCATATTGTCGATCCCCTGCCCGCCGCGCCCGGTGATCCGGTAGTCATAAGCCGAGGTCCTGACGCCGTAGCCCTTCTCGGTGACACTCAGCACGAACTCTTCGCGCTGCGCGAGATCCGCATACAACTCCTCGGAAATCGCGCCTTCGTCACCGCCGTTTTCGCCGTTGGCTTCATCGGGCTCGACCGGCGCCTCGGCGGCCGCTTCACTCTCCTCGCCCATCTGCCGCCGCCGCTTCGCCGCGAGGCTCAGATAGGCGTTGCGCACATCTGGGGCGATCTCCTCGTGACGCAGGATTGACATTGAGATCACCTGGTCGTCCCCGCCGGTTTGGGCAGAACTCAGCAGCCGGATGCCGCGGACCCCGACCGAGTTGCGGCCCGAGAAGACCCGTACATCGCCGACCGGAAAGCGGATCGATTTGCCGTTACGGGTGGCGAGCAGCACGTCGTTCGCATCGGTGCAGGTCGCGACGGCGATCAGCCTATCATCCGCATCCTCGCCTTCGAATTTCATCGCGATCTTGCCGTTGGCCCGGACGTCGCCGAAATCGCTCAACGCGTTGCGCCGGACATAGCCGTTCGCAGTTGCAAACATGACGGTGAGATCAGCCCAGCTTTCCTCGTCCTCGGGCAAAGGCATGACCGTCGAGATCGTCTCGCCCGGCGCCAGATTAGGCAGCAGATTGATCATCGGCCGGCCGCGGGCCTGCGGCGTGCCGACCGGCAGACGATAGACTTTTAGCTTGTAGACCCGCCCCGACGAGGTGAAGAACAGCACGGGGGCGAGCGTCGAGGCGACAAAAACCTCGCTGACGAAATCCTCCTCGCGGATCGCCATGCCGGCGCGGCCACGGCCGCCGCGCCGCTGCGCCCGGTAGGTCGACAGCGGCACCCGCTTGATGTAGCCGGAATGGCTGACCGTGACGACCATCGCCTCGCGCTGGATCAGGGCCTCGATGTCGGCCTCGAACTCGACCTCCTCGATCTGGGTCCGGCGCGGGGTCGCGAACCGTTCCTTGATCGCCAACAATTCGCCGCGCAACACCTCAATCAGCCGCGCCCGCGAGCGCAAGATCTCGAGATAGCCGCCGATCTCGGCGATCAGACCACGCAATTCCTCGGAAATCTTGTCGCGTTCGAGCCCGGTC
>JBARIB010000049.1:0-1609 GCA_049799535.1 Allostellaceae bacterium
TGCAGCTCCGTTTCGACCTGTCCCGCTCGCGCTCGCTGCCCGCGGACGTGCGCGAAAGGCTCGCTCGGCTGGCCGGCCGTCGGCTGACCCGCGACGATGTCATCGTCATAACTGCGCAGCGCTACCGCACGCAGGAGCGCAACCGCCAGGACGCGCACGACCGGCTGGTTGCGTTGATCCGCCGCGCTGCCGTGCCCCCAACTGCGCGGCGCCCGACCAAGCCCACCGCCGCCGCCAAAGAGAGGCGCCTGCAATCGAAGGCCCGCCGTGGCGCGATCAAAGAACTGCGCCGTGCCGATCCGGATAAGTAATGGATGCTGCCCAATTGGCTGCGAAACAGTAGAAAAGGCCGTCGCCGCCGGTGCTGCGGAGATCGGCTTGGCTGCAGCCGCCTTCCGGGCCGCGCGAGGGATGCGAGGAGTTCCACGACCGCGACGCGTCGTCGTCACGCAACCCCTGCCGGTCGATGTGGCCGACTATCGCCGTGCCTTGAGTGCTGCTCATCCAATTGTGGCAGGTCTTGTCGTAGCCAGTCGGAAAGGCGCGTCCGTCAGGCTGCGTGCCGGTCAGCGCATCGTGCTTGTTGGGTGTGTCGCCGCGGCCGTTGACGATGTCGCCCTTCTCGGTCAGCGCGGTTTGCTTGGTCAGATTGTTGGTGCCGTGCAATTCGTCCAAGTCCTTCGCAATCACAACCCCTTTGGCGTTCTGCCACGGCCCGTGCCCAATCCGGTCGCGCGCATTGACCGCGGGTTGGCCGTCCACCGCCTGCGCGCTGAGATAGGGGTGCCAGGTGTGATTCCCGACCCCCGCGCTCTGCGCGAGCCGCTGACAGATCTGGTCCGCGCCGGTCAATCCTCCGAGATCCGCACCTTTGCCGGAGCCGGCGCTGGTTACGAAAAAGCTCATGTTGGCCTGTTGCGCCCGCAAGCCCCCGCTCATAGCCGAGAGCGCCGCCGGGATCAGAAGCAGAATTGAGATCACTCGGTTCACGTCATGCTCCCGTCAGTTCGGCGTCGACCGCAAGGTGGGACACCGCAAACCCGTGGCGTTGTGCAAGTATTTGGGCAACTCGGCGGCGGTGACAGACCCGCCAGTCGGCTTCATAGCACAACAAGCAGCTCGGCGCCGCTTGGACGAGATCCGCAAGCTCCTGCAGCGCAAGCTCGGCTTCGGGACGCGCCAGTTTCGCCTCGACGATGCCCCAGAAACGATCCCACTCGCGTCGCCGGCCGGCAAGGCGCCCCTCCGGCGGCGTGCCGAGCGCCTGCAAGTGGAAATAGCGGATACCGGCCTCATCGACCGCCGCCGCGAGCTGCCGCTTCGAAAAGCCCGGTCGGCGCGAAATCGGCCGGTCGCGCACGTCGATCAGATTTGCGACGCCGGCCGATGCGAGCGTGGCGAGAAAATCTGCGACCCGCGCCTTCTCGTAGCCGATCGTGTAGAGTGCGCAGTCCGTCATTCGCTGCGATAGCGCTCGACCGCACCGCGGTCGAGCTCGATCCCAAGGCCCGGCCGCTCCGGCAGCTTGATCGTCCCATCGCCCTCGATCCGGATCGGCTCCTTGAGTAACTCGTCGCGCAGGCCGTTGGGGTTCTGGTCGAATTCGAGC
>JBARIB010000050.1:0-2467 GCA_049799535.1 Allostellaceae bacterium
AAACTCTGCACCAATATCTGATGTACAATGCCGAGGATTACCGGCGGCCCAATGGCCAGATCTACCACACCTATCCGTCATTGAAATTCCGCGATGACCAGCAGGCATTGTGGGCCGCGACCGACCACGGCGCGATCCAGACCGTCGCGACGGACGAGATCTGCTGCCCGTTGCGCATCAAATTGCAAGGCCGGCGCATCGACGATACAACCGGCGGCAACGCGGGTGTCGAGCCGCGCCTGTCGTTGATCTACACGGAGACCGTTGAGAAACGCGGCTATGGCCTTTCGGATTTTGTCGGCCTCGTCTCGGCCAACGCCGCCAAGATCATGGGCGTCTACCCGCGCAAAGGGGCGCTGGCGGTCGGGTCGGACGCCGACATCGTCCTGCTCGATCCGCGTCAGCGCAAGATCGTGCGCGCCGCCGAACTGCACGAAGCCGATTACAGCCCGTGGGAGAGCCGCGACCTTGCCGCCTGGCCGTCAATGACGATATTGCACGGCAAGATCGTCGTCGAGAACGGCGCCTTTTCGGGCGACCTCAAAGACGGCCAGTTCCTCCCCCGCAAAGTGCCGGATGAAATACGATCGCGGCCAGCACTGTGAAACGCAATCGCCGGAGGTAGAAGATGATCAAAGTCAGCGTGCTTTATCCGACCAAAGAGGGCAGCAAGTTCGATATGAAATACTATTGCAATTCTCATATCCCCATGGTCCGCGAAAAATTGGGAGCGGCGTGCAAGAGTGTCGCGGTCGAGCAAGGGTTGTCTGGCGCAACGCCGGACGCAAAGCCGGCCTTTGTTGCTATGGGGCATCTCTATTTCGATTCGCAGGCCGAGTTTCAAACGGCCTTCGGCCCCCATGCGAAGCCCATTATGGCGGACATCCCCAATTATACCGACATCCAACCGATCATTCAGATCAGCGAAGTCAAGATTTAGCCCAATCAAGAGGGGCGCCGCCGTCGCCCCGCTGACGCACGGGCGGGCGGCGCAGGGCCCAGAACGCAATGCAGCCGCACAGATAGGCGGCGATCGAGAGCAGGAAGGCGAGGTGGTAGCTGCCGGACAGATCGAAGATCCAACCGGCCGCCCAAGCACCCGCGGCGGAGCCTATGCCGCTGCCGATTGTAATCACGCCGAGGATCGTGCCGAGCCGGCCTCCCGGGAAGAGGTCGGCGGTCTTGGCAGTGATCGCCGGTCCCCTGGCGCCCCATGTCAGACCGAAGAAGCAAGCGTGCAGCCATAAGAGCCAATGTTGCCCGGGGCTGGTGATCAGCAACGCGCAAACCACGCCGATGATCGAGATGCCATAGGCGAGGATCGCCGACCACTCGCGGCCGATATAGTCCGACAGGGTGCCGGTAAAGATCGTGCCGGCAATGGCGAGAAAGCTGCCAATGCCAAGCACCCCGGCGGCATAGAGCTTGTCGAACCCGATATCGACCGCAAAGGCGAGCTGATGCAATGAGACCAGGAAGCTGCCGAGGCCCGTGAATAGATAAACCGCAAACAGCAACCAGAAATGCGGCGTCCGCATTGCCTCGGGCAAGGTCCAGCTCGGCGGCGGCGGGCTTGGGGGAGCCGAATCTGAAACACGGGCCGGTGCGTCAGGCTCGCCCGCGAGTGAGTAGCGCCCGGCACGGCGAAACAGCGCGGCAAGCAGCGGCACGGCCCCTGCGATAAAAGCCGCCTGCACGAGATAGGTCTGGCGCCAGCCGAGGGTTGAGATCAGGAGCTGGACCAGTGGGGCCGATGCGGCGCGACCAAAGCCGTTGGCCGATTGGACGATCGCGATCGCCATGCCGCGTCGCCGCACGAAATGGCGCGACAGCAATGGGACGAAGACGACGAGGCCGAGGCAGTTGGCCCCGATCGTCATGACGACGCCGTAAAGCAGGATGTTTTGCCAAAGCGCGGCAATGAACGCGCTGCCGATCAGCCCGCCGAGCAGCAGGCCGCCACCGAGCAGCAGCATGCGGCGGGGCCCGAGTCGGTCGACCAGCGCGCCGACCAGCGGCGAGCTCGCCCCGGCGACAAGCTGCGAGACCGAATAGGGAATCGAGGTCTCGGCGCGGCTCCAGCGGAACTCTTCGATAAAGGCGATCAGGAAAACCGCGTAGGAATGCATGATCCCGGCGCTGACAGAAAAGGCGGCAAATGCGCCCCCGAGCACCAGCCAGGCGCCGGGAGGAATTGCCCGCGCGCCGGGTCCCGGCGCAGAGCGCAGCCGGACCCCGCCGATTGCCGCAAACCTGCTCTGCCTATTCATCGCCCGGCATGCTCTCTTTAGTCGTACGAATTTAACACTTGGTACCCACCCCTTTTCGTCATGCCCGCGCAAGCGGGGACCCAGAGATGCTATGGGGCGAGCGACGAGGTGAAGGCACAATCGTCGCTGCAAAGAAAACCGACGGAGTGCCCCATGCCGCAGCTGAATGACTTGAGCAGATGCCTCGCCGCTCTGGA
>JBARIB010000051.1:0-3094 GCA_049799535.1 Allostellaceae bacterium
CACCAATACGGCACGACCAGCGAGCAATTGGCGTGGATCAAGGTCGCGGCCTCGCATCACGCGCAGCACAACCCGCGTGCGATGCTGCGCGAGGTCGTTACGGTCGAGGACGTCGTGAACTCGCCGATGATCGCCGATCCGCTGCACCGCCTCGATTGCTGTGTGATCAGCGACGGCGGCGGCGCGATCATCGTCGCAAGCCCCGAGGTCGCCAACAGCCTCAAGCGCCCCAAGGTCAAGATCATCGGCGCCGGCGAGGCCCCGAAGCACCAGATGGGCGGGCAAATCGACTTGACCTATTCGGGCGCGGTGTGGTCGGGGCCGCCGGCCTTTGCCGAGGCCGGGGTCAAGCCTGCCGACATCAAATACGCCTCGATCTATGACAGCTTCACGATCACCGTATTGATGCAGATCGAGGATCTCGGGTTCTGCGAGAAGGGCCAGGGCGGCCGCGTTGTGTCTGACGGCAATTTGATTTCCGGCACGGGCAGATTGCCGTTCAATACCGATGGCGGCGGGCTGTGCAACAACCATCCGGCCAATCGCGGCGGCCTGACCAAAGTCGTCGAGGCGGTGCGGCAATTGCGCGGCGAGGCGCACCCGGCAGTGCAGGTCAGGAATTGCGATCTGGCGCTGGCGCACGGCACCGGCGGGTCGCTCGGCACCCGCCACGGCGCCGCGACCGTCATCATGGAAAGGGAGTGAGGCGGATGCAGAGCCAAGAGCGCAAGATCCAGGCGCCGCAGTCCAATCCCGAAACCCAGGCTTTCTGGAAGGCGGCCGAGGATGGCAAGCTGATGATCGGCAAATGCGCCGCCTGCGGGAAGGCGCACTACTATCCGCGCGCTATCTGCCCGTTCTGCTTCAGCGACAGGACCGAATTGCAGCAGGCCTCGGGCAACGGCACGATCTACACCTACAGCGTGATGCGCCGGGCGCCGGTCCCCTATGCGATCGCCTATGTGACATTGCGCGAAGGACCGACGATGATGACCAGCATCGTCGATTGCGACCTCGACAAGATCCGCATCGGACAGCAGGTCCGGCTCGTCTTCAAGCCGAGCGACGGCGGCCCGCCGGTGCCGATGTTCACGCCCGCCTGACCCGGGGATGCCCCCACCCCGACTCTCTCCCCGCAAGCGGGGCGAGGGAGCCATCTGCAGGAGTAAAACTTCAATGGACACACTCGATACGCGGCTATCTGCAAGGCCACACAATATCAGCCCGGAAGAATGGGCAGTGCGGGTCGATCTTGCCGCCTGCTACCGCCTGATCCGTTATTTCGGCTGGGATGATCTGGTCTTGACCCACAATTCGGCGCGGGTGCCCGGCACGACCGACCAGATGCTGATCAACCCCTCCGGATTGATGTTCGACGAAATCACCGCCTCGAACCTGCTGAAGGTCGATATGGACGGCAAGCTGATCGAGCCCTCCGAATACGAACCGATCAACGCCGGGGTCGTCATTCACAGTGCAATCTATCTCGGACGGCCCGATGTCGAATGCGTGATCCACACCCACACCGAGGCCGACATCGCGGTCGGCGCGCTCGAAGAGGGGCTGTTACCGTTATCGCAATGGGCGATGCGGTTCTACAACCGGCTCGGCTATCACGATTACGAAGGCGTTTCTCTCGATATGGACGAGCGCGAACGGTTGCAATACGACATCGGCCAGCATCCGGTGCTGGTGTTGCGCAACCACGGCCTCCTCGCGACCGGCCGCAATGTCGCCGAGGCGTTTTCGCTGACTTACCATTTCGAGCGCTCTGCCGAAGCGCAGCTAAAGATCCAGGCCGCCGTCGCCGCCGGCGCGAAAATGGTGGTCCCGTCGCCCGACACCTGCGAGCGTCAAGCCGCGCTTTTCACCGGCAATCAGCCGCGGCTGCAGGGTCAGCGCGAATGGCCCGCCCTGCTGCGCCTGATGGAGAAGCTCGATCCCGGCTATCGCAGCTGAGCCGCCGCCGGTCGTCCGAGGGCCGCCGTTGATGTTTGGTGCGCCTGTGGGATAAAGTTAACATCCCGCCTACTGTCGTGAGGCGCACTCTCGACAAAAGCGAAAACAGGACGGCGATGCCAAGAAGAAGCGGGAGGTCGCGAGCGGTGGCGGGCGGGCCGCCCGGGGTTGGGCTGCGGCGCGCCTTGGAATGGAATCATCGCGCGATCAAGTGCGTTGCCTTTGATCCGGGGCTTCAAAGACTCGCCGGCGGCGGCCTCGACGGCACCGTAACGCTTTGGGATACCGTCGACGGCAAGCTGCTCCGCACCTTCGAATGGCGGCGCAGCCAGTTCGAATGGCAGCGCAGCGAGGTTGCGAGCGTGGCCTTCGATCCGGTAGGGCGCAGGCTCGCCAGCGGCAGCGCCAATGGCACCGTCAACCTCTGGGACACCGCCAGCGGTGAGTTACTTTACGCTTTTCCGCGGCAATCCGGCGGCGTCGCCAGCGTTGCCTTCCATCCAACAGGGAACATGTTGGCCAGCGGCGCCAATGACGGCACCGTAAATCTGTGGAATACGGCCGACGGCAAATTGCTCCGTACCTTCCGCGGACCGCGCAGCGAAGTCGTCAGCGTCGTCTTTGACCCGACGGGGCATATACTGGCGCGTGCGAGCGCTGATGGGACGGTGATCCTGTGGGACATACTCGACGGCGCAGTACCTCGTCTGTTCGAGAGGCATTTCTTCCCGGTTTCGAGTGTCGGCTTTGAGCCAAACGGACGCCTGCTCGCGATCGGCAGCCTGGACAATACCGTAAAGCTGTGGGACGTCCCCAACAGTAAGCTGCGCCGGATCCTGGAGGGCCATCGCGGATCGATCGTTGCACTGAGTTTCCATCAGAGCCGGCCATTGTTCGCGACGATGAGCTGGGACAACACGATCCGGATCTGGAGCTCCGAGACCTGGGACATGGTCGCCGTCATTCAGCGGCACGCGCGGTACCACTTTCGGGGTCTGCGTTTTCATCCGTCACTGCCGTGCCTGGCCGCCGCCGGCGCCCGGCTTTCTCTCTACGAGCTCGACCTCGATGTCTTATTGGGCGAGCGGCCCACTGCCCCAGCGACCCGAACCGTTCATTATGTGAACGCAAAAGT
>JBARIB010000052.1:0-3895 GCA_049799535.1 Allostellaceae bacterium
CTTGCTGGCGGTGTCGCGCTCGTCAATCTACCGCAAGCCGGCCGAGGTCAGCGCGCAGGATCTTGCGATCATGGCGTTGATCGATCGGCAGTATCTGGCACGGCCGTATTACGGCTCGCGCCGGATGGCGGCGTGGTTGACGACGCAGGGCCATATCGTCAATCGCAAACGGGTCCGACGCCTGATGCGGCTGCTGGGACTAGCGGCAATCTACCAGCGCCCGAACACCAGCAAGCCGGCAGCGGCGCATAAGATCTACCCGTACCTGCTCGGCGGGATCACGATCGAGCGGGTCAATCAGGTGTGGTGCTCGGACGTTACCTACATCCCGATGGCCAAGGGCTTCCTCTACCTGGTGGTCATCATGGACTGGGTGAGCCGCGCAGTGCTGGCGTGGCGAGTGTCCAACACGCTCGGCGCCGAGTTCTGCGTCGAGGCGCTCGAAAAAGCGCTCTCGCGCTATGGCCGGCCGGAGATCTTCAATACCGATCAGGGCAGCCAGTTCACCAGCGACGACTTCACCGGTACCCTGAAGCGGCACGGCGTCATGATCAGAATGGACGGGAAGAGCCTGCCCTCGCGAAAGCGGGGGGCCGCTGCATGGACAACATCTTCGTTGAGCGGCTGTGGCGCAGCCTCAAATACGAGGAAGTCTACCTCAACGCCTATGCGACGGTCGCTGAGGCCAAAACCGGCATCGGCGCATGGCTCAGCTTCTACAACAGCGCATCGGAACACCCATCTGTCTATGTCATTGAAGAAAAGAGGCTTTGTTGATCGGGATGCGGTCCCGTGGGGTGGCTCGGGATCTGCCGCGCGCGTACCGTGATGGTTCGGGCCGCTGACGTGGCGAGATCGGCGCGGCTGAAGATCCACGGACCATCCGGCAAAGGATGGCTCCCATGGATCCCGCCGGCTTCTGCCGCGAGCCTGAGCGTCTTGGGGGCGATGTGGAGAAACTGCGCGGCTTTGTTCAGTTGCAACCAGGGTTCGATCCCGTCTTCCGCCGGCTTATGCGTTCGTCACACTCGCAGCCGACCTGAAGAGCGTGTGGACCGCTCCCTCAACGGATGCGCGGCTGAAGAAGCGCATCGTGCGCACTGTCATTCATGAGGTCATCGCCGATATCGCACATCCAAGCCGGAATCTCCACCGAGCGGCTGGCGTCAGAACCACTCAGCATGCAGCGGAAAACGAGGTCGTTCGACTTCCCGATCGCCTCATGAATGGAGACGTGAAGCCCGCACCACGGATGCCAGGGATACAAAAGCTCACGCAATATCGTCCCGTGGGCGTTCTCAAATGATGTTGTACAACCAGCGACGGCCGCACCAGGGCCGCTGGTGCTTTGGCAAGACCCCGATGCAGACCTTCCTTGACGCGCTCCCCTTGGCGAAGGAGAAACTTATGGCGGCATGACCACGATCGACAGCCACAAAGGCTCAGACACCCCAAACACTCGTCTGTCAGATCAAGTCTCAGCTATTACAAGATACCTCATGCGCTACCGGCCCAATGCGTCGGTCATTGCGCAATAAAGCCACCGTCGATCACCAAATCCGTCCCGGTGACAAACGACGCTGGGCACGGACATTCAAATTTCAACGCCACCTCATCTCCCGATCCACCCTTCGGTTTTCCGAGCCGAAGCTACTCCGCAGTGGCAAGATGCCGTCGCAGTGGCATGACGCATGGCGAGCCTTGGCTTTCAATGCGCGCTTGATAGGGTTGCCGTGACAAAGTCTCGGCCCCCGACCAAGCGCCTAGAGGCCGGCAAGCGGCGAGTTCGGCGTTTCTCCGGCCGGGATAACCGGGACGCACAACACACGTCCAACGGCAGCTTCGCGTTCTTCAACCTCCATCAGCCGAACAGATACAACGCCTCACCGCTCCTACGCCAGGTCCGCACCGGCTTCGCGTTCACCGTTCCGATTACACGCGCTCTCCATAGCGTGCCCGCTCGGCCGCGATTTCTTCGGCCGTGTAAGGCGGAGCGTTTTCGTCGAAGGAGGTCCAGCCACTCTCTCGATAGGCTGCGCCGCGGACTGCCGGATCCACTGCTTTGTAGCGCTGCAGGATCTCACGGGCTGCCGGTGCGCGCACATCATCCACACGGGCGGAAACGAGAGTGCCGCCGCGGCGCACGCCTTCTGAATAGAAGTGAGCGTCTCGCTCCGGGACGCCTTCTTTAGTGAGCGCGCCGACCAGCCCGCCAGCCGCACCGCCGACAACCGCCCCTGTCGCGGCCCCGGCTGCAGTGGCGGCGAGCCAGCCGGCGGCAACCACTGGTCCGACACCGGGGATGGCCATTAGCCCAAGACCGGTCAAAAGACCGCCAACGCCGCCGATAGCCGCGCCGATCCCGGCGCCTTTCCCCGCGTCCTCTGCAGTCTTCGTTCTATAGTCAGGCGGATAGCGGTCTTCGGCATTGTTTGAAACAATGCTGATCTCGGAGTGCGGAAACCCCGCATCTTCAAGCGCATTTACCGCAGACACCGCCGAATCATAGCTGTCGTAAAGCGCAGTCACTACTTGCGTCATCTTGTTTCCTCGTGAAATTAGAGCCAAAACGGAATCTCTCTATTTCGCTACGACATTGCCCTGGTAGTCGAGCGCAACGTCGACAGCGCTGCCTCCTTTCGAAGCTTTGCCTCTCCAGATGCCGTCCTTGTCTTTGGTGAGGCCGGAGACATTGGAGTACCCAGCCGCCTCAATGCGGGATTTCGCCTGGCCCTCGGTAAAGCTGTTTGCCCCGGCGGCGGGGGCTCCCGGATTATTCGTGTTCGGGCTTGCGACTGCCGGGGTGCTCGCGTCCGGATTCGCCGGCGGTCGGGTGTTTTGTGCGACCGCACTGTGCGTAAGAGCCCCTGCAAAGACCGCTATTGCGGCCGCAGCGTACAGCGCTTTCATGTACCAGTTCCTGTTTGTTTAGAGACTTACACGTGAACAGGCTGTGTGCACGTTGCGTTCCGATCGAACGCACACAAAACTCAGAGTGGCCAGTTCACGGCCCTTGTCGTAATGCTGTCGGTCAGAGCCGACGTCGCCCGGCCGGATCGCTGGACCGAGCTGCGGACGATGAAATCGTCGGAACACATCTCCGCCTCCTGCGTCGGGAATTCGCGCGGCCCACGACCTGTTTGATCTCACACGGGCGCGCTGCCTGACGGAGATGACCATGGACGATAACGAAGGCTATTCAAGCCCGATTGTTGGCGAGCGGCTCGGGAGTCTGCCCCCCAGATAACGGCGAGCATGCCATTCGCGGGCAAGACCGCAGACTCCGTCGGCGAGAGGGTCGGCGATGCTTACGCGGACGCTACGACGGACGAAGCGCGAGAGCGGTCGCGGAAGGTTGTTCGGTGGGATGCAGGGAGTATTCCATGCACGCCAGTTCGACCAACAGTCTTGATTCACGGCAGCAGCTACAAGGCACCGTCCTTTTAGTCCGAACATCATCCTAAAGGGGCGCCGCCCCTCGCGCGGGGCCGCCGGCTTTGCCCTCTCGGCGTTGCAGCTTCGCCGAAGGCATCGGGTTGGGATTCCTGGGCGCTCTCGGATGGGCCGCTCCGCGTTGAGTGCAGGCACCGAAAAATTTTCGGCGGGGCTTCGAGACACTGACTACTTCGGTCACTTCGCATTTCAAAGCCAGACAAGTACTTTATTCTCGGATCGCCGGAACAACGGAGCGATCGGCGTGTTCCTATGTCAGAAGTCTTGTCGCTCGTCATAACGATTAAGAGCAAGCGGGCGACGAGCGCAGCCCACATCACAACTGACGAATTGGAAACGGGTCATGCGGATCGCGCAGTTGGCGCCGCTTGCCGAGGCGGTGCCGCCAAAACTATATGGCGGCACCGAACGAGTGGTATCTTGGCTGACAGAAGAACTAGTC
>JBARIB010000053.1:0-6315 GCA_049799535.1 Allostellaceae bacterium
CCTCAGGATGAGGTGGTTTTCTTCATGCCATGACAACATACCTCATGCTGAGGAGCGCCCGACGGGCGCGTCTCGAAGCACGCACGATCTCGAAGCGGCGCGCTTTTCCACGGGATGAGGCCAGAGCGGGAGCGATGGACAAATGACATATATGCCGAAGGAATTGCAGAAGGTTGTCGGGACCCGTCCCATTCGTCCGGACGGGGTCGACAAGGTCACCGGGCGCGCCAATTTCGGCGCCGACATGGTCATGCCCGGCATGCTGTGGGGCAAAGTCAAGCGCAGCCCGCACGCGCACGCGCGGATCATGTCGATCAATATCGACAAGGCGCTGAAGCTCCCTGGCGTCAAGGCTATCGTGACCTCCGACGATTTCCCGCCTATCGCGTCGGAAGAAGCCTTTGTCGGCGAGGGGCCGATGAATTTCCGCGACCTGTCGCGCAACTGCCTGGCGCGCGACAAGGTCCTCTATGACGGTCACGCCGTCGCCGCAGTGGCTGCTACCTCACCCTCGATCGCCGAGGAGGCCTGCGAGCTGATCGAGGTCGAATACCACGTCCTGCCCTATGTCATCGACGTTGAAGAAGCGATGAAGCCTAACGCGCCGTTGCTGCATGACGACCTCTTCACGCAGGGGGTCGACCCCAAGCCGGCGCACGCTTCGAACGTTGCCAAGGTCGTCGCTTTCAACAAAGGCGACATCGATGCCGGGTTCCGCGACGCGGATGTGATTATCGAGCGGCGTTATTCGAACGCGCCGGTGCACCAGGCCTATATCGAGCCGCATGCCTGCGTCGTGTCGATGGCGGCTGACGGTCAGTGCACGATCTGGAGTTCGAGTCAGGGCCAGTTCATGGTGCGCGCGTATTGCGCCAAACTGCTCGGCATAGACATTTCCGACATCCGGGCGATCCCGGCCGAGATCGGCGGCGGGTTTGGCGGCAAGACGCTGGTCTACCTCGAGCCGGTGGCATTGGCGCTGGCCAAGAAGACGGGGCGGCCGGTCAAGATGGTCATGAGCCGCGAGGAGGTCTTCCGCGGCACCGGGCCGGCGGCCGGCGCCGTCGTCGAGGTCAAACTCGGCGCCAAGAAGGATGGTCGGCTGACCGCCGGCGAGGTTGTGCTCAAATACCAGGCCGGTGCCTTCCCGGGATCGCCGGTCGGCCCGGGCTGCATGTGCGCCTTTGCGATGTACGACATCCCCAACGCCAAGGTCACCGGCTACGATGTCGTCAGCAACCGCCCAAAGGTCGCCGCCTATCGCGCGCCCGGCGCGCCGAACTCGTCCTACGGCGTCGAGAGCTGCCTCGACGAATTGGCCGACCAGCTCGGGATCGAGCCGTTGGCGTTGCGCGAGAAGAACGCGGCCAAGGACGGCGTCAAGGCGGTGCATGGACCCACCTGGCAGAATATTGGCTACGCGCAGACCGTCGAGGCCGCCAAGAACCACCCGCATCTGAAGGAGAAGCTCGGGCCCAACCAGGGCCGCGGCATCGCTTCCGGCTTCTGGTTCAACATCGGCGGCGAGTCGAGTGCCGCCTGCCACATCAACGAGGACGGCACCGCCGTCGTCGTCTCGGGCAACCCCGACATTGGCGGCTCGCGCGCCTCGATCGGGATGATGGCCGCCGAGGTACTGGGTATCCCCGTCGAAAAGGTCCGTCCGATCGTCGGCGACACGAGCTCGATCGGCTTCTCGTTCCTGACCGGCGGCAGCCGCGTCACCTTCGCGACCGGCATGGCAGCGACGCAAGCCGCCGAGAAGGTCGTCGAGGAGCTCAAAAAGCGCGCCGCGATGATCTGGGACATCCCCGCCGACGCGGTCGAATGGAAGGACGGCAAGGCCTACCCCGCCGGCCCCAACGCCGGCAGCTTCGAGCCGTTGCCTTTGGCCGAGATTGCGCTCAAATCGGGGCGCACCGGCGGCCCGATCAGCGCCGAGGTGTCGATCAACGCGCAAGGCGCCGGCCCCGGCTTTGCGACGCACATCTGCGACGTCGAGGTCGACAAGGAAACAGGACAGGTCAAGATCCTGCGCTACACCGCGGTCCAGGATGTGGGCCGAGCGATCCATCCCTCCTATGTCGAAGGCCAGATCCAGGGCGGGGTCACCCAAGGGATCGGCTGGGCGCTCAACGAGGAATACATCTACGACAAGAACGGGCGCCTCGATAACGCAGGCTTTCTCGATTACCGGGTTCCGGTCGCGTCCGACCTGCCGATGATCGAGGCGGTCTTGGTCGAGAACGCGAACCCGCGCCATCCGTTCGGTGCCCGCGGCGTCGGCGAGGTGCCGATCGTGCCGCCGATGGCGGCTGTCGCCAATGCGATCGCCGATGCGATCGGCATACGCATGCGAGACCTGCCGATGTCGCCGCCGCGGCTGCGCGCCGCAATCGACGCGCAGGAGCCGGTGCGGAGGGCGGCAGAGTAGCGATGCCGCGCGTCCATTTCTCGGGCCAGGCCGCCCGCCGGTTCACCGGCGGGCAGACCGAGCTCGAAGTGGAGGCGAACAATTTCCGTCGGATGGTTCTGGAGCTCGACCGCCGGTATCCCGGTCTCGGGCGCCAGATCGAGGAGAGCATGGCGGTGGCGATCGACGGCGAAATCTTTCAGGACGCCTACCTCGCCCCGCTCAACCCCGACAGCGAAATCTACCTGATCCCCAAAATCGGCGGCGGCTGACCCCTGGTTCGTGCTTTTGGCTGACAGGGATGAGGTGGTAAGGAGGTGCGAGGAGAGAACGTCCATGGAGCGGGCCTCAGGCTTCGAAGCGGGGTTCCCACCGGCTCGCCGCCGTTCTTTGCGATTCTAAGGACGCGTGGGTGCTCCCGCGCGGTTCTCATTTCGTTGGGCGCTCAGCGCGGGAGTTCGAGATTCACAATTTCCGCATTCTCGGATACTCCTGTTCTCCTAAAAGCGCGGCAGATCGGGAAACGGCAAACGGCCGGCATGGACATGAAGTCGGCCGAGCTCGGCACAGCGATGGAGTTGTGGGAACACCTTGCCGGGGTTTAGAAGGCCATCTGGATCGAATGCGCATTTGAGGCGCTCCTGATGCGCCAGATCGCTCTCGTCGAACATCGTCCCCATCAAGTCGCGCTTCTCGACGCCCACCCCGTGCTCGCCAGTCAACACCCCCCCGACCTCAACGCATAGCTTAAGGATCTCGGAGCCAAAGCTCTCGGCGCGCTCTACCTCATTGGGCTTGTTGGCATCGTAAAGGATGAGCGGGTGCAAATTGCCATCACCAGCATGGAATACATTAGCGACCGCCAGCCCGTACTGCACTGAAAGTACGTTCATCCGCTTGAGCACCTCGGCAAGGCGGGCGCGCGGGATGGTGCCATCCATGCAATAATAATCGGGGGAAATTCGGCCCACCGCGGGGAAGGCAGCTTTGCGTCCGGACCAAAAGGCGAGTCGCTCGGTTTCATTGTGGCTTACCCGCAGGGTGGTTGCCGCGTGGCCGCGGGCGATCGCCTCAACCTGACCGATCAGATGATCGACCTCTGCCGGCGCACCATCAAGCTCGACAATAAGGAGTGCTTCGACATCGAGGGGATAGCCGACTTTGACGAAGGCCTCAGCGGCATGGATCGCCGGCCGATCCATCATCTCCATGCCGGCCGGGATGATGCCGGCGGCGATTACCGCGGCGACGCAGTTGCCGGCGTCCTCCGCCGATGAAAAGCCGATTAGTATTGCATGGGCTGCGATCGGCTTGGGTAAGATGCGAACAGTGGCCTCGGTGACGACTCCAAGCAAGCCCTCTGAGCCGGTCATAATACCCAGCAGATCGTAACCCTCGGCATCGAGATGTTTGCCACCGAGGCGGATCACCTCGCCATCCATCAGCACCACCTCAACGCCAAGGATATTATTAGTCGTTAGACCGTATTTGAGGCAGTGCACCCCGCCCGAATTCTCGGCGACATTGCCGCCAATGGTGCAGGCGATTTGGCTCGACGGGTCCGGCGCATAATAAAAGCCGGCATGCTCGACCGCTTTCGTTATCGCAAGATTGGTTACCCCGGGCTGGGTCACGACGCAACGGTTATCGTAATCGATTTCGAGGATGCGGTTGAACTTGGCCATACCGAGAAGCACGCCATCGGCCAAGGGCAACGCACCGCCCGACAGCGAGGTGCCGGCACCGCGCGGTACGACCTTGATGCCCATCCCCTTGCAATAGTGCAGCACCGTCGAGACCTGCTCTACAGTCCAAGGCAAGACGACGACCAGCGGAAGCTGCCGGTAGGCCGTCAGCCCGTCGCTTTCGTAGGCTCGACGCTCTGGCTCGGAAACGATGACGCCTTCGCCTGGCACGATGCGGCGCAAAGCCTCGATGATTTCGCTGCGGCGCCCAACGATCTCAGCATTAGGCGCCGGCATCCTCATCGGTCAGGGATACGCGCCTTAGCCTTGGCGAGCCTTATACCGCGGATTGGCCTTATTTATGACGTAGACCCGCCCTTTGCGGCGCACAACTCGACAGCTCTTGTCGCGCTTCTTCAACGATTTCAGAGAATTAACGATCTTCATATCCGCGCCCGTGTCAAAGCATGAAGATAGGGATCGAGCCCAAACGAGTCAAATTTGAGTGTCCCGGCGTGGCCGGCGTGGCTGCTAAGAGGCAGCGATCGCAAAGCTCCGATCGCCGCGACGTAGTTCGGCGACGTCGTTATGGCCAGAGAGAAAGGCCTTGATGTTGCGCGTTGCCTGGCGCAGGCGCTGGCGATTCTCGACGAGCGCGATGCGCACGAAACCCTCGCCATACTCCCCGAAGCCTATGCCGGGCGCAACCGCGACATTCGCCCGTTCAAGCAGAAGCTTTGAAAACGCAAGGCTACCGATCGCCTGGAAGGCGGGCGGGATCGGGGCCCAAGCGAACATCGTCGCCTCGGGTGATGGTATCTCCCAACCGGCTTGCCGTAAGCCGTCGATCAGCACGTCGCGGCGTGCGCGGTAACGTTCGCGGGTCTCGGCAACGCATTCCTGCGGGCCATTGAGCGCCGCAGTAGCCGCGACCTGGATCGGCGTGAAAGCGCCATAGTCGAGGTAAGACTTGACCCTAGTCAATGCCGCGATGAGCCGTGAGTTGCCAACGGCAAAACCGATGCGCCAGCCGGCCATCGAATAGGTTTTGCTGAGGGAAGAGAATTCGACTGCTATATCGCGGGCACCCGGAATCTCAAGAATAGATGGTGGAGGCTTGCCGTCGAAATAGATCTCGGCATAGGCGATGTCGGAAAGCACAAAGATGTTGTGGTGCCGGCAGAACTCGATGATTTTTCCATAAAAATCGAGATTGACGGCTTGAGCGGTGGGATTGGCAGGAAAATTGAGGACGATAGCCACCGGCTGAGGCACGCTGTGACGCACCGCCTTCCTCAGCTCGCTGAGAAAATCGAATTCGGGTCCGACCGGGACATGACGGACCGAGGCCCCTGCCATGACGAACCCGAACGCGTGGATTGGGTAGCACGGGTTTGGGACGAGGACGATATCGCCCGGCGCAGTGATCGCCTGCGCGAGGTTGGCGAGGCCCTCTTTGGAGCCGAGGGTAACTATGATCTCGCGTTCGGGATCGAGTTCAACCCCAAAGCGGCGTGCGTAGTAACCGGCGCAGGCGCGGCGCAAACCGGCGATGCCGCGCGATACCGAGTATCCATGGGTCTTGGGGTTTTGCACCGCCTCGACCAATTTGGCCACGATATGCGGCGGCGTCGGGCCATCAGGATTGCCCATGCCAAGGTCAATGACATCGTGTCCTGCGGCGCGCGCCTTGGCTTTCAGCGCATTGACCTCGCTGAAGACGTAGGGTGGGAGGCGTTTGATCCGATAGAAGTGTTCGGGCATAGCGGTTCGGTGGCAAATGGATCGCCCCTTTTAAGCCGACGAGCCCGGTTTTGCGAGTGCTAAGCGGCTTGGTAACTCTCTTACCTGGGCGGTGCCCGATATTTTCCCGTAGCCATTGCTTTGCTGGGGAGGCCGGCATCCCGGAAATCGAGACCGGTAGTACGCCTGTCGGCGTTTCCCGAATTGGCGTTTGAGGCCCGATTCGGTAGAGGAAGTTCGTCAGGGTCTATTGAGCTGTAGTAGCTTGGACTTAATCTGACAAGCGTTGTTGGTTTCCGAAGGGAGCCTTCGGCGGGACGGAAATCACGACATGACGCAAGAGCAAAAGATCATTCGAGCGAAGGTGGGGTTATTGGAGCTTGCCAAGCAGCTCGGCAACAGCCTGCCCCCGCGAAAGCGGGGGTCAGCCAAGCCTGCAAGATGATGGGCTATAGCCGCGACAGCTTCCATCGC
>JBARIB010000054.1:0-14708 GCA_049799535.1 Allostellaceae bacterium
GCACGGGCGATCTGCGGGTCGATTATGCAGCGCGGACGATGACGGCGCGGAACATCGTGGTGAAGGCGGGCGAGATCATCACGATCGATGGCTCCACGGGAGAGGTCATGGTCGGCGAGGTGCCGACAATCCAGCCGGAGCTGTCAGGCGATTTCGCGATCTTGATGGGTTGGGCCGACGCGATCCGCCGGATGAAGGTTCGCGCCAATGCCGAGACTCCGATCGACGCACGAACGGCGCGCCGGTTCGGCGCCGAGGGCATCGGGTTGAGCCGCACCGAGCACATGTTCTTCGAGGCCGATCGCATCGGCGCGATGCGCCGCTTGATCATGGCCGAAGACGAGACCGGGCGGCGTGCCGGACTTGCCGAGCTGCTCCCGATACAACGCAAGGATTTCGCCGAGATCTTCCGCATCATGAAGGGACTGCCGGTAACGATCCGGTTGCTGGATCCACCGCTGCATGAATTCCTGCCAAAGACCGAGGCGGAATTTGTCGAGATGGCGCGGCTGACCGGCAAGGACATCGCGGCGATCCGGCATCGCGCGATGACCCTGCACGAAACCAACCCGATGCTCGGCCACCGCGGGTGCCGTCTCGGCATCACTTACCCCGAGATCTATGAGATGCAGGCCGCGGCGATCTTCGAGGCCGCGGTGACAGTCGCCAAGGAGACGAGAGAGCCGGTCGAGCCTGAGATCATGGTGCCGCTCATCGCCACGAAGAAGGAATTCGACATCCTGAAGGCGATGATCGACCGGGTCGGTAAGGAGGTCATGGAACGCGAACGGACGATAGTGCCTTACCTGGTGGGCACAATGATCGAGCTGCCGCGTGCTGCACTGCTGGCTGGCGACATTGCCGAGACGGCCGAGTTCTTCAGCTTTGGCACAAACGATCTGACGCAGACGGTCTTCGGCTTGTCGCGCGACGACGCGGCAAGTTTTGTCGGGACCTATCAGAGGCTCGGGATATTTGAGCACGACCCGTTTGTTAGTCTCGATGTGCGAGGGGTCGGCGAGCTGGTGCGCATTGCAAGTGAACGCGGACGGGCGAGCCGGCCTGGGTTGAAGCTTGGGATCTGCGGCGAGCATGGCGGCGACCCGGCTTCGATCGCATTTTGTAATGCGGTCGGGCTCGATTACGTCTCGTGCTCGCCGTATCGCGTGCCAATCGCCCGGCTTGCGGCCGCGCAAGCCGCTCTATCGGGCGAATCCGGAAGCGGAACGGCGTGAGAGAGAAGCTCATCGCAGGTTTTCTGACCACGCTGGGCAGCATGACAGGCGCAATAGCGGCCGGCACCAACGCCTTGCCGGTACCAATGCCGCCGCCGACTACCTATTCGGCACCGTCACCGGCGCCGATGGCGCCGCCGATCAATCCGGGGCCGGCCACCGTGCCGCCCGCTGGGCTCTCCCCATTGCTGACCGAGCCCGGTCCGGTATACCCGATTACGCCTCAGGCCATGCCGGCCTATCCGCCCGCTGACCTCCCAGGCCCCGTCGGCCAGCAGAACATGCAATCCTATCGCAACGGCTTGCTCGGTCGGCAGCGGCGGCTCGAACGCGAGGGTGTCAGCCCCGATAGCGAACGGAGCCGGGAAATCCAGCAGCAGTTGAACCAGCCCAGCTTGCGGTAGTGGCTTTATTCGGCGGCGGCGCCCTCGCTGTCGAGGCGCATCCACCCAGGTATGGCGGGCGTAATCGCGGCCTCGCCGGCTCGCAATTTCTTGCCGGCAATAACCGTTTCGATCCTCAACAAGGCGATCCCCAGCTCATCCAGGCTCGATCGCATTTCGCCAACCTCGCGCCCATTCGCCGTTACAGTCGCTCCGGGCGGAGGTACGGGCCCGTCGATAAACACTGGCATTAGCCGCCTTTTGATGAGCCCCCGATACTTGGTCCGGGCGGTCAGCTCCTGACCGATATAGCAGCCCTTCTGCCAATCGACACCGTTCAGCTCATCAAACCCAGCTTCAAGGAGAATCGATTTTTCGAGCGCGAGATCACGGCTACCGTCGGGGATGCCCAGCGAGAGACGCAGGCGGTCATACGCATTAAACCCGGCTTCGCCAAGACCCACTTCGGTCAGTACGGCGCGTGAAGTCTCGCGCGGCAGGATGGCGCGCGCGCCCAAGGCGGCCAGTCGCGGATCCACCAGCACGACGCCTGCCCCGAAGGGCCGAGCGGCGCCCGGCTCGGTTGGCAGGCCGATGGCATCCAGCGCGCCGTCGCCAAACACCGCCGTCACGCAAAACTCAGGCTGCTCGTTGAGCGAAGTCTTGGCCCGCAACCTGTATACACTCAGTCGCCGTTTGAGATCAGCAAGACGGCCGGCTTCGGCATCGAGCCAGATCGATTCGCCCGCCTCGACCATGATGAAGTCGTGCAGGTACTTGCCTTGCGCAGTCAGCAGGGCTGCGTAGCGCCCCGCATTCTGACTGACCTTCTCGACGTCGTTCGAAACAAGGCCCTGCAGGAACGAGCGGCGATCGGGCCCTGAGACCGCGAGAATGGCTCGGTTTTCGAGCAAGACGAAGTTGGCGGCGGCCATGGCGCGCTAGAGTTAGGCGAGGATCCTGGTGTTGGCAAGCGGCAGCCCGAGCGATATAACCCGACTGGATCGGCGATATGCACATTCTGTTTGTCACTGCGACGCGCATCGGCGACGCCGTGCTCTCGACCGGTCTGCTGGCGTATCTGATCGCGCGCTATCCAAAAGCTCGGCTGACCGTCGCTGCGGGGCCGGTCGCGGCTCCGTTGTTCGAAGCTATTCCGGTGCTAGAACGGCTTTTGGTCATGGAAAAGCGGCGATGGGCTTCACATTGGCTGCCACTTTACGGCGCTGTAGCTCTTCGGCGTTGGGATCTCGTCGTGGACCTGCGCGGCTCGGCCCTAGCCTGGTTTTTGCGCGCCGCAGAGCGCAAGGTGATGGCGAAGGGAAATCCGCGCGAGCACCGGGTGCACCAACTTGCGCGCTTGTTTAATCTCGATCCGCCCCCTGACCCCCGGCTGTGGACCGGGCTGGATCATGAGCGGGCGGCCGATAGACTGATTGGTCCCGGGCCTCCGATTTTGGCCATCGGCCCGGCCGCCAATTGGCGCGGCAAGCAATGGCGGGCCGAGCGCTTTGCCGAGCTCGCTTCGCGGCTGACCGCATCCGCCGGATTGCTGTCCGGGTTCCGCGTCGCGGTTCTGGGCGGAGAGCATGAGCGCGGCCAGGCCAGACCGCTGTTGACCGCGCTTTCCTGGGAGCGGTGCATCGACCTCGTCGGCCGCGTCGATCTGTTGACGGCTGCCGCTGTCCTGCGGCGTTGCGCGATGTTCATCGGCAACGATACGGGACTTATGCACATCGCCGCGGCATCGGGGACGCCGACCCTCGGCCTCTTCGGTCCCAGTCCGGTCGCACAATATGCGCCTTGGGGCCGGCACACCGCCTATGTCCGCTCGACCGATCAGCCCGCGGCGATGTTCGGTCCCGGCTTCGATCACCGCACCACCGATACTTTGATGGATGGTCTTTCGGTGGATGCCGCAGAAGCGGGAGCCGCCCGCTTATGGCGTACGGTGGCGAGCGCCGCGGCATGAAGCCGGCGCACCTTTCGGCGCTCGTCGTCGCTCATAACGAGGAGGGACAACTTAGCGACTGCCTGGCTGGGCTCGAATTTGCCGATGAGATCGTAGTGGTGCTCGACCGCTGCCGCGATCACTCGCGCGAAATCGCGCTGCAGTTCACCGCGCGCGTCATCGAAGGCGCCTGGGAGCGAGAAGGGCCGCGTCGTCACGCCGGCATCGAGGCCTGCAGCGGCGAGTGGATTCTGGAGGTCGATGCCGACGAGAGGGTCACCCCGAAGCTTGCGACGGAAATCCGCCGGGTTACTAAGACCTCGCCCGCAGCATGGCACTTGATCCCGGTCGACAATTATATCGGCACGCGGCTTGTTCGCTGCGGTTGGGGCGCTTCCTTTGGCCGTTCCGCCCACGCGGCGCTCTTCCGCAAGGGCGCCAAGCAATGGGGGGAACAGCGCGTTCATCCCTCACTCGCGCTATCGGGGCCGCAGGGCCTTACGCTGTCATCGCGCTTGCTGCACTATGTCGATCGAGACATCTCCGAGATGCTGCAGCGCCTGGACCGCTACACGACGGCCCGGGCGCAGGATTTGCAGGACAGCGGCGACATCGGCAGCTACGGCCGAAACCTGCGCCGGATCGTTTCGCGGTTCTACAAGTGCTATATCGGTCGCAAAGGTTACCGCGAAGGTCCCTACGGCTTCCTGATCGCGCTCTGCGCCGGGCTCTACCCGATCCTTTCCTACCTGAAAGCCCGGCTCGAGACACCGGTCACCCATGAGGCTGCCGCGGCCCGCCGAATCGAACCCGACCGGGACGAGCCGCGCATCTCAGCCCCGGTGACTGGGACATGGCTCAAGTCGTGATGGCCGATGACGGCATCGCGTTCGATGGCGCGATGGCTGAGCGAGGGCCACTCGGCGGCGCCGAGACTGCCTTTGCAGCCCTCGCGGAAGCGCTGGCGCGGCGCGGCCATGAGGTTGCGGTGCGCAATCGCTGCCGCGTGCCGATGCGCCACAGGGGCGTGTGCTGGGCACCGCTGTCAAGCGACATTCCGGCACGCTGCGATCTCTATATCGGCAATCGCGGTCACCGCGTGATCGGACTGGTCCGCAATGCAAGCAGGCGGTTGTTCTGGCTGCACAATCCCGCCGGTCATCTGAAAAAGCCTCGAAATCTCTGGCGGTTAGCCTGGTATCGGCCAGTCTTGGTGGTGAGTGGAGGCTACCATGCGGCCACGATCCCGAGCTTCGTTCCGTGCGGTGGGCGCGAGGTCATCCCGTACGGTATCCTCGATCGCTTTCGCACCGCGACGCCACGCGAGCCGCCGCCGCCGCGGGCGATTTTCACCTCTAACCCGCTGCGCGGGCTCGATTGGCTGCTCGACCTTTGGGTCGCGCGGATCGCTCCTGCGCTACCGGAAGCAGAGCTGCATGTCTATGCCGGCGCCGCCGTTTACGGGCTCGCCTCAGTGCCACGGATGGAAGAGATCCTCGCGCGGGCTGACGATCTTGCCGGTTACGGGGTGCGCCGGTTCCCTCCGATCGGACGCACGCAACTGTCTGACGCCCTGCTGGGAGCCAGGGTCATGCTCTACCGCGGTGACCCCGGGGAAACCTTCTGCCTCGCGCTCGCCGAGGCTCAGGCAATGGGCGTACCGGCCGTCGTCCAACCGCTGGGCGCCGCTCCTGAGCGGGTCATCGATGGGAGTACGGGCCGTGTTACGTCTGACGAGGAGACCTTCGCTGCGGCCGCGATCACGGTGCTGAGTGATGATGCACTTTGGCGGCGCTGGCATCTCGCAGCTCTGGCGCATCAGCGCGGCCTAAGCTGGGACGCTGTTGCAACGCGCTTCGAAGCGCTGATGGAATGAGCCGCCGCCTATTGCAGGCGATTGCCGGCGCGCAACATGGTGGTGCGGAGACTTTTTTCCTACGTCTTGCCGCCGCCCTCAATCGTGCGGGTGAGAGCCAGCGCGTGCTGATCCGCCGCAATGCCGCCCGTACCAGAGACTTGCAGGCCGCCGGCATCGCAGTCGCCGAGTTGGCGTTTGGCGGCATCTTCGACGTATCGACCCGACTTGGCTTTCGCCGCGAAATCGCCGCTTGGCACCCGAATATTGTAATGACCTGGATGAGTCGTGCGACACAGCTGTGCCCGCGCGGTGATTTCGTGCATGTTGCCCGGTTGGGAGGATATTACAATTTGAAATACTATCGCCGCTGCGATCATTTAATCGGAAATACGCAGGCCATCGTCAACTACGCGGTCGAGAAGGGCTGGCCGCGCGAACGGGTTACCTATCTGCCGAACTTCGTTCCTAAAGCCAATGGCGGCGTGGTGGCGGCGCTGGAGGTTGCCACTGTTTCGGGCAAGGCGGCGCCCCTGGCGCTGGCAATCGGCCGGCTTCATCGGAACAAAGGGTTCGAGCTGCTCTTGGAAGCGCTCGCGGTTACTCGCGAAGTTACCTTGTGGATTGCCGGGGACGGACCCCTCCGGCCACCTCTCGAGCGCCTCGCCACTCGGCTCGGAATTACCGGCCGGGTACGGTTCCTCGGTTGGCGTGACGATGTGCCGGCGCTCTTGGCAGCCGCCGATATCCTCGTGTGTCCATCGCTGCATGAACCGCTTGGCAATGTCGTAATCGAAGCGTGGTCCGCCGGATTGCCCGTCATCGCGACGGCGAGCGATGGACCCGCCAGCCTGATCGAGCACGGCGAGAGTGGCATCCTGGTGCCGCTTCCTGGTGCTCGCGGCGGGGGTCCGGAAGCGCTCGCCAGCGCGATCGAGCGCCTATCTGCCGATGCCGCGCTGCGCGCCCGACTCGCAGAGGCCGGCCGCCGCGCCTACGAAGCGCAGTTCACTGAACCCATCGTTGTCGGGCGTTACCGCAGCTTTTTCGACTCTGTGATGCATTGATGTGCGGCATCGGCGGGCTGATGACCCTTGACGGAAGTGCCCCGCCACGGGCGCCGCTGCGCGCGATGGAGCGCGCCCTGCAGCATCGGGGCCCCGACGGCGATGGCCGGTACGGCTCCGGGAATGTCGGGATGGTGCAAACTCGCCTGGCGATTATTGATCTTGCCACTGGCGACCAGCCGCTCTACGAGCCTGGCGGCGCCGCGTTGATCGCCAATGCCGAAATCTACAATTACATCGAATTGCGCGAGAAGCTGGGATGTGGAGGCCAGCCGGTCTTTTCGACCCGGTCCGACTGCGAGTTACCGCTGCATCTTTACCGCCGGTATGAGCTCGACTTTACGAGCCATCTGCGGGGTATGTACGCGATCGCGCTGCATGATCCCGGAACCGGCCGTCTGATCCTCGCCCGCGATCCGTTTGGCATCAAGCCGCTCTACTACGCTGAGACTCCGAGCGGCTTCGCCTTTGCCTCCGAGCCGGGCGCGCTGATGGAGGCAGAGATCGTCGTGCCGCAACTGGTTCGATCGGCGCGCAACGAACTCGTGCAAATGCAGTTCACGACCGGCCGCGAGACGATCTTTGCTGGCATTAATCGGGTGCTCCCCGGAGAAACGGTGGTTGTACGTCAAGGGCGGATCGTCGAGCGCCGGAGGCGCAAAGCGCTGCCTGAGGGCGGCCCGTCGTCGATCGGCGAGGAAGAGGCAGTGGCCAGGTTGGACGCCGCTCTGCTACAGAGCGTCCGCCTGCACCAGCGCTCCGACGTTCCGTTCGGCATGTTTCTTTCGGGCGGCATCGATTCGACGGGCGTGCTCGTCATGATGGCACGGCTCGCCGAACATCCGGTCAAAGCCTTTACCGTCGGGTTCGCCACGAGCGAAGTCGCCGATGAACGCCCGGCCGCGCGCGCCGCCGCCGCTGCCCTCGGTGCCGAGCATGTTGAGATCGTGTTTGACGAAGCCGATTTTTGGCGACTGCTGCCCGAGATCGTTTCGGCTGTCGACGATCCGGCCGCCGATTACGCGATCCTGCCGACTTGGGCTCTGGCCCGCGCGGCGCATGAGGCTGGCCTGAAGGTGATTCTGACGGGCGAGGGTGGTGACGAGCTGTTTGCCGGGTACGGCCGCTACCGCAGCGCGATGCGCCCATGGTGGGCAGGCGGCCGCACGCCGCGAGCCCGTGGCGTGCTCGACGGGCTGGGGATTCTGCGCAGCGAGATCGCCGGCTGGCGCGACGGGATCACCGCGGCCGAGGCCCGCAACGGCGGCGGACGGCGAACGCCGCTGCAGGTCGCGCAGGCAGTCGATTGCGCCGACTGGCTGCCAAATGATCTGCTGATAAAGCTCGACCGCTGCCTGATGGCGCACGGCACAGAAGGACGTACGCCTTACCTCGACACCGATTTGGCTGGCTTCGTCTTCCGTCTGCCGGACGACCTCAAGGTCAGGCGCGGCTCTGGTAAGTGGCTATTGCGCCGCTGGCTCTCCGACCGCCTGCCCGATTTGCAGCCCTTCGCGCGCAAGCGCGGCTTTACCGTGCCGGTGGGTACCTGGCTCGCGCAGCGGGGGGCGGAGATCGGTCCACTCGTCGCACGCTCGCCCGCCGTGCAGGAAATTTGCCGTCCCGAAGCGGTCGAGCGTCTGTTCGCCGCGCCTCTCAACAAGCGCACCACGCGCGCCGCCTGGAACCTATTGTTCTACGCGCTTTGGTACCGCCGCCATATCGAGCGCACCTTGTTACCGCCGGATACGATAGCGGCGTTGGCGGGGTCTTGATCACTGACGGCTAACTCAGAACAAAACGCCGGTTTCGAACAGGAAACGTGTTTGCGTCGTATTGGTGCCGCTTGGGCCGAATGCCAGCCCCGATGTCGTGCTGTTTGCCCCGACATGAGAAATCTCGGCGCGCGCGAAGAAGATCTTGTATTGATAGGTCGGGGTCAATGTAACCGACCACGCGTTACTGCCGGGTCCATAAAGGAGATTCGGCGCGCCGTTCGCTACGTTGCCTGTTGAGGATATGTATTCGAAGCGAATGGGGACGCTGAAGCCGTGCAAAGGCGAATCTTCTCCAAAGGAGTAATTCGCCAAGATCGCACCGCCATATGTCGAAGCGGCAGTCAACGCGCCGATCGACGAGGCGGCTGGTACATGTGTATATTGAAAATACGGCGTGATGGTCCACGGCGCGGAATTGTATGTATAGACCAAGGTAAAGAGTGTCGAATTGTTCTGGAATAACGGCGTGGCCAAGGTCGCTTTCGTCGTATGCGCGTAATTGCCGCCAGCCGCCAGGACGAAACTGTTAGTGGTGTTGAGTGTGTAAGTCGCGGAGCCGGAAAGCCAGGTGAAGCGGTTCGAGTAAAATCCGTCATTCCACGAAAACGCGAAAGTGACAGGATCCATCGTATAATTCAGCTGGGCGCCGCGGCTGATGGCCGGCTCCTGGTTCCAGATGAGACCGCGTTCGATGTTCATGTTCTGGAACGTAAAGGTGTTTTCGGCGCCGATTAAAGTTGGGAGCTTGCCGCCTTGGACCGAGAACGTGTCGGTCGGCGCCACCTTGGCCCATGCCATCGGCAACGCCCCGAAAAAGTCTCCCGTCGCCTTGTTCGTGTTGAAATACGGTGTGCCGAGGACCGGTATCGTATAGGCTCCGGCCTGAACGTAATATTGGAATAGGCCATCCGTCTTCTGAAAGAAGTACTGGCCGTTGCTCAAACTTCCCAGCGAGCGTTGGTCTCCTGGGAAAGGATTGTTTTGCCAAAGCACGAGAGGGGTGACCGCACCTGTCAAATAGACGGGGCCAAGCGGCCCAGCCTCAAAACTCATCGGGTTCGGGTTGGCGGTGAGCGGCCCGGTCATGGCGGGTGTCGTCATAGCGGGCGGCGCTGCCGGCGCCGGGGCTGGTGCTTCGCTTGTCGCAGGCTGTTCCGGTTCTTGCGCCCATGAGCAAGCTGGGCCGAAGCCTAGCGATGCCCAGGTAATCGATGCACCCAAGAGAACGGTCTTTCTCACGCTTTTCATTACGAGAGGCCCCTTCGAGCCATTTTTACCCACACCCATCAAGCAAGCATTGTACCAATTGGACAAACCGCTTAGTTGCGGCGGCGCGCACTATTTCCCGTTGTTGTCTTTATCGCCCGCGCGTGTCAGCGCCAGCAGCTCCAAGGTGCGAATTGACCATTTTATAGGCGACACGAGCAGCGCCCGCTTAAACCGCCGGCTTATAGGTCATTTGTCGCAGAGTTCGGGCGTGGGGAACGGTCGGATGACCTAGACCGCGCAGAACGCGATGAGATATGCCTGCGGGGAGCGTTTGATCGGCGTCTGCGGGCCTCATAATGGCGCCCGCACTGCTTGCGGTGGCCAACAAGGTAGTCGATGACGCGAATCGCGCGCTCTGACTAAACGATCAGCCTTTTGCGCGATCCGCTCGCGGCACCAATGCGTCGATGAGGGCCTGGATGTAGCCGTAGCAATAGGCGAAGGCCACACCCGAGGGGTCGCGGCCGTCGATCTGCGGCACGTGGTCCGGCATCAGCATGTAGGGGTAGCCGACGTCGCGAAAGGCGGCGAGCGAGCGTGGCATGTCCATGTCACCCTCGTCGGGGAAGGCCTCCACGAAGTCGAGCTTACGGCCCTTGATATTGCGGAAATGCACATTGAAGATCTTGCCACGCTCGCCAAACCAGCGGATCACGTCGAAGATCTCGCGGGCTGGGTCGTCGAGCATCTCGGCGACGGTACCCTGACAGAAATTGAGCCCGTGATAAGGGCTCTCATGCATCGTAACGAACCGCTTCAGTCCCTCGACCGAGCCGAGCACCCGGGTAACGCCGCGATAGCCGGGCGGCGTGTAGGGGTCGTGCGGATGGCACGCGAGGCGTACCTTGGCCGCGGTCGCAGCAGGGACGACTTGAGCGAGAAAATGGTCGATCCGCTCCCAGTTCTCCTCCTCCGAGACGATTCCCGCCCTGGTCGGCGGCGCGTTGTAGTCGGCACGGCTCCAGCGGAACGCCGCGTTGCGCGAGCCGCCGCGCCCCGGCTCGCGCTCGGTGCGCGGGATGCCGATGATGCAGAGATTGTATTTGGTCGCCGGGATCCCGGCCGCGGCCAGTCGCTCGATCAGCCCGCAGATACTGTCGATTTCGCGTTGCCGCTCCGGATCCTTGCCCAGCAGGATGTGCGGGCTCTCTTGCTCCTCGATCGGCCGCGACGATAGCGGCAATTGCACCATGTCGAGCGAGAGCCCGAACGACTCGACATGCTCGCGATGACGGTTCAGGTCGTCCAGGCCCCAGTGGTGCGGATTGCCCGGCGGGTCGACGCAGACATGCCGGACGCCGAGCTGGGCCCAGACACGGTAATCGCTGTCGTCGCGTGGCCTGATCTGCGTGCCAACGTACATCGCTTCAACATCCCCTCCAACACAACGCCTTACCCGTCATTTCCGTTTACGGGATGACAATAGCTCGGCAGTGAGAGCAGCCAGTCCCTCAGGCGATGCGATCGAAAACGCTGTGGTGACGGCTCGTCAACAGCGGGCGAACCTTGGTGGCCCAGTCGCCATAGGCTCCGGCCTTTCCCAGGCCGCGCTCTTCAGCACATGAGGCGAGTCGAGTTCGTATATCGTCAGATAGCGCTGCATACCTGGCACCGTCGAATGCTCGAGGCGGTAGCGCGACGCCGAGCGCACGCCCGGCACCTTGGCCAGCGTCGGGAAATGCTCGGTATCATAGACGCGGTTGAATTCGGCCTCGTGCCGCGCGGGGATGTCCAGCTGGACGACGAAGATATGAGCCATATCAGGCGA
This sequence comes from Allostellaceae bacterium, assembly GCA_049799535.1. GTDB lineage: Bacteria > Pseudomonadota > Alphaproteobacteria > ATCC43930 > CGMCC-115725 > AP-15. The sequence continues at coordinate 11,307 of JBARIB010000054.1, forward strand.
TCCGACGGAAGATGCTGTGCTGGCGGTTTGTCGTATGCGGGCGGATCTTGGACTTCCACTCGCCGAGATCGGAGGCCTCAGTCCAAGCCGGGCTGTTGATCACCTCAGCCGAGTCGACCTCATAGATCGCCAGGTAACGCGGCATGGCTTGCACCGTTGAATGCTCCAGCCGATACCGAGCGCACGATCTGACCCCGGGCACTTTGAGGATGGTCGGCACGTGCTCCTGGTCGTAGATGCGATTGAATTCGCCTTCGAGGTGCTGCGGGATATCCATTTGCACGACATAAACAAAAGACATGACGCCGATTCCTCCTGCTTTAGGTTAATTACCGGAAGATACGGCGAAACCGGACGCGATCACGATAGATTTTGCGGCAACCGAGCTACCCAGACTGGCCGATTATCCGCCCCGAGCGCCCGGCAACGAGGCACAAGGGCTCGATCAAATCTCGATGTGGCCGCCGAGCTCGACGACACGGTTCGGAGGGATCCGAAAGAATTCGGTCGCGTCGAGAGTGTTGTTCGACATCAGGATGAAGAGACGGTCGCGCCAGCGCCAGAAGGCGGCTCGGCGTGTTCGCGGCCGCTGCCTGAGTTTCTCCCGCCCGATGATAAACGAGGTCTCCATCAGGTTGAAGCGAAGGCCGCCGACCCGACACTGCGCGAGGGCGCGCAGAACGCTCGGCTCATCCGTGAAACCGTAGCGGATGCGGATCGCGTAGAAGCCTTTGCCGAGCTCGGCGATTTCGAGCCGCTGCTCGTCCGGCACGTGCGGCACGTCCTGGGTCTCGACCTGCATCATCACGACACGTTCATGCAGCACCTTATAGTGTTTCAGAGCGTGCAGCAGTGCCACTGGGACACGCAGCAGGTCGCGCGTCATGAAGATCGCCGTCCCCGGGACACGAGGCGGTCTCTCGGGGTTGAGTGCCTCGACAAACTGGCGCAGCGGCATCGCATCGCGGGTGCGCAACTCCGCCAGGAGACGTCGGCCGCGCCACCATGTCGCCATGATCGTGAAGACCACCGCGGCGACGATAATCGGGAACCAGCCACCCTCGGCGATCTTCAGGAGATTGGCGCTTAGGAAGGTCAGGTCGATGAGACCAAAGGCGCCAAAAACCGGCACGGCGATGGCGAGGCTCCAGCCGCGGCTGCGCATATAGAGGAAGGCCAGCCCAGTGGTGATCGCCATCATGCCGCTGACCGCGATGCCGTAGGCCGCTCCGAGATTATCGGATGACCGGAAACCCAACACGAGGATGATGACGGCGACGAGGAGGGCGCTGTTGATGCGCGGCACGTAGACCTGGCCGATCTCCTGCTCGGAGGTGTGACGGATCTCGAGCCGCGGTAAATAGCCGAGCTGGACCGCCTGGCGGGTGATCGAGAAGGCGCCGGAAATCACCGCCTGCGAAGCGATGATCGTCGCAATCGTTGCCAATGCGACCAGGGGATAAAGCCCCCATTCGGGGACGAGGCGGTAGAACGGGTGTTCCAGGGCGGCGGGATTGCCGAGCAGCACCGCGCCCTGGCCGAAATAATTCAGCACCAACGCCGGAAAAACGAGCCCAAGCCAAGCGCGGCGCAACGCGGAGCGGCCGAAATGCCCCATATCGGCATAGAGGGTCTCCGCTCCCGTCACCGCGAGAAATACCGCGCCCAGCATGAAGAACACGCGCCAGGGCTGATCGAGAAATAGCGAGAACCCGTTGATTGGATTGAGCGCCAGAAGGATGCGCGGGTGCTGCGCGATGCCCCAAAGGCCGAGCAGTCCGAGCACGGCAAACCAGACCAGCATCACCGGTCCGAAAAGCCCGCCCACAGCCGCCGTGCCACGCCGCTGTACCAGAAAAAGAGCCGCGAGGAGTACGACCGAAATCGGTATCACATATGGATCGAAGAGCGGCGTGGCGACTTTCAGTCCTTCCACGGCACTCAGAACCGAAATCGCGGGGGTGATCACGCCGTCGCCATAGAACAGCGCGGCACCGACGAGGCCCGCCGCCATGATCCACAAATATCGTCTGCTTCCGCGGCTGGTTCTGCGCAGCACCAGCGCTGTCAATGCGAGGAGCCCGCCCTCGCCGCGGTTGTCGGCCCGCATGATGACGAGCACGTATTTGACTGTGACCACCAGCGCCAGAGCCCAGACTATCAGCGAGAGCGCACCCAGAATGGCGCGCTCGCTCAAATCGCCAAAATCGACGAGCGATTGGCGCACGGCGTAGAGCGGCGAGGTGCCGATATCGCCATAGACGACACCGAGCGCGGCGATCGTCAGGCTCGAAGTGGTGCTCAGGCCAAGATCGCGCTGCTGCGCAGGCGTGTGTAGCCGCAAAGGGTGAATCCGGTCCGCCGGCACAGCGCATAAACTCCGCGTCGGCATCTCGCGCTCGGAGCATTAAGATTCCATAGTGCCCCGGGACGTCAAGGATAAAGGATTCATCAAAGTACTCCTCCGTATTTGCCCGCTCAGGCGCGCTGCTCGGGCGGGAGTTGCAGGCGGTAGCCGACGCCGAGCTCCGTCAGGATGTGGGTCGGGCGGGTCGGGTCGGGTTCGAGCTTTTGCCGCAGCCCGCGGATGAACACCCGCAGGTATTGCACTTCGTCGGCTTGCGCGGGGCCCCAGACCTCGCGGAGAAGATGGCGGTGGGTCAGCACCTTGCCGGCGTGCGTGACAAGGTGACGCAATAGATCAAATTCCTTCGGCGACAGTTTGACCTCACGACCCTCGCGGGTAACGCGGCGGCGCACAAGATCCACCGTGAGATCGCCCGAGATGAAGGTCGGCAGCTCGCCCTGGGCCTGAAAGGCGTGGCGCAGCGCAGCCCGGATTCGGGCCATCAGCTCAGCCATGCCAAAGGGCTTGCCGATATAATCGTCGGCTCCAAGGTCGAGCGCCTCTACCATAGATCGCTCGTCGTGGCGCGCCGACAGCACGACGATCGGGACCGTCGATGTCTTGCGGATCTCGCTGATCACCTCCAGGCCGCTGCGATCGGGAAGACCGAGGTCGAGTATAATCAGATCCGGCTTTTCCGCCGCGAATTGGCGCATGGCACCCGCTGCATCCTCGGCTTCCACGATGTTGTAGCCCGAGGCTGCAAGGCTGGTGCGAAGAAACCGCCGGATTGGCGGCTCGTCGTCGACGACGAGGACGGTGAGGGGCTTAGCCATGGGCTAAGGCCGGCTGCCGCTTGACATCGATCTCCGGCACGACCGGCATGCGGATCGTCAGCACCGCTCCAGAACGGTCGCGACGGTTCCGCGCCGTGATCCAGCCGCCGAGCGCTTCGACAAAGCCGCGGCAGATCGCAAGCCCCAAGCCGGTGCCGGCCCGCCTACGATCTTGCGCCTGCACACGATAGAATTTGTCGAAGATACGCTCGAAATCGG
>JBARIB010000055.1:0-3113 GCA_049799535.1 Allostellaceae bacterium
CCTGTATAAAGGTGACTGGGATGCAGTAGTCCGGGTCGCTGAAAACGCGCTGCCGGCGGCTTGGGAGATTCGAGAATGGGTCGCGGTTCTCTTTTCATCTGCCTGGTTGGCTATTGCGTACCTAAAGCTGGGAGAACTCGATGACGCAAAACGGATTCTCGATCGGGTGTTCAAGGAGGTACCCTTGCGCGCTCTCCCGACTAACATCCACGGCGTCGCCTTTGCGCAGATCGCCCTAGCTCAGCTCCACCTTGCCACCGGCAACACCGGCGAAGCCCTTAGAGCGGCTGGCACCGCGCTCGGCATAGCGACGCAGCACCGTCTCGGTCTCGAACAAGGCGCGGCCCATCGTGTTCTCGGCGAGGTTCATCAGGCTACGGGCAATCGGGCCGAGGCCGACGCCGCTTTCCGCCGTAGCCTCGAAGTGTTGGAGGAAATCCAATCGCGTCCCGAGCTGGCGCAGACGCTGCTCGCCTACGGCCGTTTCCGGCGAGGCGACAATGAGCTGCAAGACCGTGCGATGATCGAGCGCGCCCTCGCCCTCTTCGAGGAGATGAACGCCACGGGCTGGATCGCGGAGGCTCGCGCCGCACTCGATCCCCACTAACCTTACCGTTTCCGGGCGCGGAGCCCGGCGGGCGCTGCCGGTCAGTCGGCGCCCATCGTCGCCGCGATCTTGGCGGCGATATCGGCGCGCCATTCCTCGATCGGCTTGAAGCCGGTCTTGGCGCGGCAGATGGCCTCGGTTTCGCGGTAGAGTTCGTCTTCGGATTTGTCGAGGTCGATCTCGAACCCCAGAGGTTGCGGCACGTACCACGGTGTGTCGCAGAACATTTCGATGCGGTTGCCTTCGGGGTCGCTGAAATAGACCGACCAAGCATTGCCGTGGCAGCGCGGGTCGATGACCTTGCATTGGGCCTCGCGGACCTTGCGGAAGACGCGCTGGACGTTGGCGAGCGTGCCGACATTGAACGACACCTGCTGCACCATCGGCGTCTCGAGATCGCCATTCCGGCCGCGTACTAGCACGACCTGATGATGGTCGCTGGGATTGCGGCTGAGGAACGTGATGCGGCCGTCGGGCGCGCCGTCGCTGACAACGAAACCGAGCACGCGGGTATAGAAGTCGATCATCTTCGGCACGTCGCTGACATAGAGCCCGACATGGCTCAGGCGTGGCGATTGCTGTTGCGACATCGATTGGGTCTCCTCTCTCTATCCTATGTCGAGTGCTTACTACCCTCAAACGATCGACAACAGCAGTTCGTTATTTTTCTCCGAATTTGGCGCGAAGCGACCCGGCGGCGTGGTCGAGAAATAAGCGGACCTTGGCCGGCAGGTGCCGGCCTTCCGGATGCACGATGTGTATAGGTGCGGGCGGCGGCTCGTATTCGACAAGGACGGTCTGTAATCGGCCCGCCGCCCCATGCGGCTCCGCCTGATAGGACCTAATGCAGGCGAACCCCAAGCCATCGAGCGCCGCGTCGACCGCCCCCGCAGTCGTATTCACCACCAACCGCGGTCTCACGGCTACGGAACTGACGCCACTCGGACCGTGGAACGACCAGCGATTGGGAATGGGCGTGACGGCTGTGCATGCTATCACATCGTGGCCGTCGAGATCGCGCGGCGTCATCGGCACGCCACGCCGGGCAATGTATTGGGGAGCTCCGCAAACAATGCGCCGCACCTGTCCCACAAGGACCGCGCGAAGAGAGGAGTCGGGCAGCTGCCCGATCCTGACCCCGAGGTCGAGCCCTTCGTCCACCAAAGAGACGACCCGGTCGAGCAACAGCAAGCGAACGTCGACCTGCGGATATTTGCCGAGAAAGTCGTGCACGAGGGGCAGCACGTGAAGCCGCCCGAACATTGTTGGCGCTGTCACGTTGATCCAGCCCCGAGGCTCGGTTCGCTCGCCGAGATTAACCGCCTCGAGCTCATCATAAGTTGCCAGCAATCGACGGCAGTTTTCGAGATACCGCGCGCCGGCATCAGTTAGCGCGACCGCGCGTGTCGTCCGATTGAAAAGACGGGTTTGCAGCCGCTCCTCAAGCGCCGCGACCCCCCGGGTGACGGAAGCCGGCGAGCGGCTCAATTGCCGCGCGGCTTCGGCGAAGCTCTGCTGTTCCGCGACGGCGACGAAGATCGTCAAGGCGTCGAGACGGTCCTGCATACTGTTGCACGAACTGAAATAGAGAAACGCGTTTTCGCACAATTCAGTTGCCTGCTGCAATGCGTACCTGGACCTCCGACGCTACCTCTGCTCGGGAGCCGCCATGACCATCGTCAATTACCGCACGGTCGACGTTGACGGCCTCAACATATTCTACCGGGAAGCCGGTCCGATCGATACCCCGACACTGCTCCTGTTGCACGGCTTCCCGAGTGCCGGGCACATGTTCCGCGATTTGATCCCGCTTCTCGCCGGTCGCTTTCACCTGGTGGCGCCTGACCTGCCCGGTTTTGGCCAGTCGGACATGCCGTCCCGCGATGATTTCAACTATACGTTCGACAATCTGGCGAAGAGGATCGACCGCTTCACCGAAGTTATCGGTCTGAAGCGGTTCGCAATCTACATCTTCGATTACGGCGCACCTGTCGGCTTGCGGATTGCCGCGAAGCACCCGGAGCGCATCACCGCCATCATCTCGCAGAATGGGAACGCCTACGAGGCGGGGCTGAGCGAGGGCTGGAACCCGATTCAGGCCTACTGGCGTGAGCCCACTCAAGCGAACCGCGATGCCCTACGCAGCTTCCTGGCGCCAGAGACAACGCGCTTCCAGTACACCCACGGCGTGGCAGACCCCTCGCTCGTGTCTCCCGATGGCCGCTCGCTCGATGATCATTATCTGGCACGCCCGGGAGCGCACGAGGCACAACTCGACCTGCTCCTCGACTATGCCAGCAATGTCGCTCTCTACCCTGACTTCCACGCCTATTTTCGCAATCACCAGCCGCCGTTCCTGGCGGTTTGGGGAAAGAACGACCCGTTCTTCCTGCCCGCGGGTGCCGAAGCGTTCAAGCGCGACATCCCGGGCGCCGAGGTCCATTTCTTCGACACCGGCCACTTCGCGCTGGAGACGCACTGCGCCGAGATCGCGGCCGTCATGCGC
>JBARIB010000056.1:0-7251 GCA_049799535.1 Allostellaceae bacterium
TGATGTCGAGAATCTGCGCCCCCATTTCCACGCCCGGCGGCGGCACGGCGAAGGTCCGCAGCTCAAACCCTTCCTGCTTCTGCAGGTCTTCGATGACCGGCAACGGCTCCTTGCCGGCAGGATTGTCATAGTAGATGTAGGCGATCTTCTTGCCCTTGAGGTTTCCGCCCAATTTGTTCTTTACGAATTCGATCGCGGCGGCGCCCTGTGAGAAATAACTCGCGGCGATCGGGAACAGATAAGGATACTTCTTGCCGTCCGCTGACGCTGCGATGCCGAAGCCGGGCGTCGTCGTCGGGATCTCGTCCTTTTCGAGCCTCTCGTTCAGCGCGTGGGTCTGCGGCGTGCCATACACCGCCATGACCACCGCCCCTTCCTGCTTTTGGTGTTCATAGGCCTCAATCGCAGGTGGCACCTTGTAAGAGGTATCGATCTCGGGCGCATCTATCGTGTAACCGTCGAGCATATGGTTGGAATTGACGAGGTTGAAATAATCGTGCATCGCCGGGCACAGCACCGTGCCGACGATCTGCGTCGGGCCGGTGCGATCGCATTGCACGCCGATCACGATTTTCTTCTCCTGGGCCGCCGCCGTCCCGGCGAGGCCCAGCGCGGCCGCCGCACCCACGATCAGGGCCAGCGCCGCGGTCGATATGCGAGTCATCATCTACGATCCTCCCTTCGTTGCACTCCAGCTAATACGAAAAAGGCCACACGCGAAAGTAGTTGCGGATGTTTCGCCACAGCCGAGCCAAACCCTCCGGCTCGACGACCAGGAAGAAGATGATCAGGCCGCCAAAGATCACCAGCCGCAAGCTGGGGATTATGTTGGCCAGGTCGGCCTGTGAAAAGATCAGGCTGCCGGATGACTGTAGCGCCCAGCGGGTCGCGATGGGCAGCAGCGTGACGAAGACGGCGCCGAAGATCGACCCGAGTACCGAGCCGAGGCCGCCGATGATCACCATCGCCAGGTAATCGATCGAGACGTCGAGCTGGAACTGCTCGTAATTGGCAATCCCCAGATAGTAGCTCTCCAAGACGCCGGCCACCCCGGCATAGAAAGACGAGATTGCGAACGCGTAGAGCTTGTAGCGGAAGATGTTGATGCCGATGATTTCGGCGGCGATGTCCTGATCGCGCACGGCGATGAAGGCGCGGCCGATGCGGCTGCGCACCAGATTCAACGTGGCGACAATTGCCAGCACCGCGAAAAACATCAAGAACTCGTAGATCGCGGCCTCGGAAGCGAGCGGGACCCCGAACAGCGACGGCCGCGGGATCTCGATCGAGGACTGCACGCCGCCGGAGATCCAGGTCACGTGATTGATCGTCCACTCGATGATCAGCTGCGCGGCAAGGGTCGCGATCGCCAAGTAAATTCCCTTGATGCGCAGGGATGGGATGCCGACGACGATGCCGATCAGCGCAGCCATAAGCCCGCCCGCCGGGATCGTGATCCAGAACGGAAGGCCAAGCCGCACGATCAGATTGGCGGCGGTATAGGCGCCCACCGACATGAAGGCGCCGTGCCCGATCGAGATTTGTCCAGTGTAGCCGACGAGGATGTTGAGGCCGAGCGCGCCGACGATTGCAACCAAGCATAGATTGAGCAGCGACAAGGAATATTCGGACCACGTCAGCGGCACGATGACAATGAACAACCCGGCGAACGCTGCCACCGCCCATTTGGCGATCGGCAGCGGATAGAGCGCCATGTCGGCGGCGTAGCCGGTCTTGAAGACCCCGGACTCGCGATGAAACATCGCGCCCTAACTCACACGCGCTCGATCCGGCGGCGGCCGAAGATGCCTTCGGGCCGCACCATCAGCGCCACAATCATCAGGAGGTAAGGGGCGAAGTCCTTGGTTCCGCCGCCGACATAGGGATCGAGATAGCCTGCCGCCAAACTCTCGACCACGCCGACGATCAGCCCACCGACGACGGCGCCCGAAATCGAGTCGAGCCCGCCGAGGATCACCACCGGGAAAACCTTGAGGCCGACCAGCGCCAGCTGATTGTCGACGCCGAGCATCGCTCCCCAGACGACGCCGCCCAGCGCGGAGACGACGCCGGCCATCGCCCAGGCGAGTGCAAAATAGCGCTGGACGTTGATGCCCATCGCCATCGCCACCTGCTGGCTGTCGGCTACCGCCCGCATAGCGATACCGACCCGGCTTTTGAGGAAGAACCAGCTAAACGCTGCAAGAAAGGCAATGCTGACAGCCGCACCGACAAGCTGGATGCGCGACACGATGACCGGCCCGAGATCAAGCGGCGTGTCGCCGACCGGCATTTCGATCGCCCGGGTGCCGGCGCCGAATGCCAGCACCGCGGTCCCTCTGAGAACGGCCGCGAGGCCGATCGTCGCCATCACGACGGCAATGATCGGCCGGCCGATCAATGGCCGCAGCACCACCCGCTACAGCCCGAAGCCGAGCAGCACCATGCCGCCGACCGAAAGCAGCGCCGAGACCCAAAACGGCGCGCCCGCCAGATCGGCGGCCCCGGCGGCAATGAATCCGGCGAACATGACAAACTCGCCCTGCGCGAAATTGATCGCGTCGGTCGCCTTGTAGATCAGCACAAAGCCGAGCGCGATCAGCGCATACATCAGCCCGATCATCACCCCGTTGGTCAGCAGGACCAGCGTGAACTGCCACTCGAACTCAGGCATTCTCACACAACCTCGTGTGCGTCACGCATAGACCGGTTCGAGGACGGGTTCCGCCGGTTCGAGGACGTCCTCGATCGCGATCGTCGAGGTTAAATTCGCCTTGCGGCCGTCCTCGTAGGTAATCTCGGTGGTCAGCGCGACGTCCGTATCGCCGCGGTAGAAGGCATCAACGACGACGGCGTATTTCTCGGCGACAAAGCGGCGCCGGATTTTGCGGGTACGGGTGATCTCGTTGTCATCGGCGTCAAACTCCTTATTGAGCAGCAGAAAACGGTGAAGACGCGCCGCCGCCGGCAGGGATGCATTGACCTCGGCGATTTCGTCGGCGATCAGGCGCCGCACCTCGGGCTTGGCACTGAGATCCTGGAACGAGGTATAGGCGAGATTGTTGCGCTCCGCCCAATTTCCGACCGTCGTCAGATCGATTGCGATGATCGCCGCCACAAACGGCCGCCGATCACCAAACGCAACCGCCTCGGCAATGTATGGGCTGAATTTGAGCTTGTTCTCGACAAATTGCGGCGCAAACGGAGTGCCGTCGGCGAGCTTGCCGACATCCTTGGCTCGGTCGACGATGACGAGGTGGCCGCGCCGGTCGATAAAGCCCGAATCACCGGTGCGAAACCAGCCGTCCTCGGTGATCGTCTCGCGCGTGACATCGGGCTGCTTGTAGTAACCTTTGAACACCCCGGGCGAGCGGATCAACACCTCGCCATCCTCGGCGACACGCACCTCGGTGCCCGGAATGAGCCGGCCGACGGTATCCGGATCGGCCTGGCCGTCAGGCTGCAGAGAGGCGAGGCCGGAAAGCTCGGTCGAGCCCCACACCTGCTTTATGTTGACCCCGAACGAGCGGAAGAATTTGAAGGTGTCGGGGCCAAGCGGCGCGCCGCCGGTATAGACCCAGCGCGCCCGGCGCAACCCGAGCTGGTCGCGAACCGGCCCGTAGACGAGGATTTCGCCCAGCAGGAGGCCGAGCCGCTGGAACAGTGATCCTCCTCTGCCCTCGCCCTTGAGCGTCTCGGCCCGTTCGGCGAGGCTGCGGAAATATTCGAACAGCTTGCGCTTCAGCGGGCTCGAATCCGCTGCTCTGACCCGCAGCTGGGTCAGCATATTTTCCCAGATCCGCGGTGGCGCAATCGCGATCGTGGGGCCGAGCTCACGCAGGTCGCGCTGAACTGTCTGGGGCCGCTCCGGGCAGTTGCAGGTGAAGCCGACGAGCAAGGTAAGCACCAGTGAAAAGAGCGAGTCGCCGATCCACGCCATCGGCAGATAACAGAGCAGCTCGTCGGTCGCGCGGATATCCTCCGCCTCGACAAAGGCCTGCGCGGAACTCAATAAATTGGCGTGCGACAGCATCACGCCCTTGGGGCGGCCGGTCGTGCCGGAGGTGTAGGTAAGCAGCGCCAGATCGTCGGGATCGCCCTTCTCGATCTCCGCCTCGACATACCCGGGATGCGCGGCTCCAAACGCGCGGCCGGCGGTCTGCACTTCCTCGAACGAGGCGAGGGCGGTCGTCGAATAGTGCCGCAATCCCCGCGGATCGTCGTAAACGACGAGCCTCAGATGCGGCAGCTCCGCCTTCAGGGGCAGGATTTTGTCGACCTGCTCCTGGTCCTCGGCGACGACGACCGAAACCTCGGCGTGGTCGAGCACAAAGACCAGCTCGCCGGCGATCGAGTCCTGGTACATCGGTACCGCGGCGCCACCCAAGCATTGCGCGGCCAATTGCGCCCAGTAAAGGCGCGGCCGGTTGTCACCAATGACAGCGAGCTTGTCGCCGCGGCGAAAGCCGTGCGCGGCGAGGCCCAGTGCAAAGTCGCGCACTTCTCCCCAATACTGGGCCCAGGTGGAGGTCTGCCAGATCCCGTGGTTCTTTTCGCGGATCGCCGGCCGCGCCGCCATCGTCTCGGCATTGCGGCGCAACAGGAGCGGCAGTGTCGCCGGCGTCATGCCGCAACGACCTCCCGGCGCTCTTTGGCAGTTCCGAGATAGGCCTCGATCACGCCCGGATCGCGTTGCACCTCGGCGGGGCTACCCTCGGCGATCTTGCGGCCGCGATCGAGCACGGCGACCCTATCCGAAATGTCCATCACCACCGCCATGTCGTGTTCAATGAGGATGATCGTCGTGCCCCATTGCTGGTTCACGTCCAGTATAAAGCGGGCCATGTCTTCTTTTTCTTCCTGGTTCATCCCGCCCATCGGCTCGTCGAGGAGCAATAGTTTCGGGTCGAGCGCCAGGGCGCGCGCCAGCTCGACGCGTTTGCGCAATCCATAGGCGAGCCCGCTGGTCGGCTGCTTGCGCAGATCCTCGAGTTCGAGAAACTCGATCAGCTCCTCGACGCGGGCGCGATGCGCGACCTCCTCCTTTTGCGCCAGGCCCCAGTAGATAAAGGAGGACAGTATTCCGGCCTTCATGCGCACGTGGCGGCCTAGCATGATGTTGTCGAGCACCGTCATGCCGCTGAACAGTGCGATGTTCTGGAAGGTGCGGGCGATACCCAGCGCGGCGATGTGCGAAGGCCGGGTGCCGGTGATGTCCGCGCCCTCAAAGGCGATCGAGCCGGTGTCCGGGCAATAAAATCCGCTGATCATGTTCAACAGCGAGGTCTTGCCGGCGCCGTTCGGGCCAATGATCGAGATCAGCTCGCCAAGAGAGACCGAGAGCGTCACGCCCTCGACTGCGCGTACGCCGCCGAAATGCTTCGACACGTTCGACACGACGAGCTGGCTCTCGCCGGAAGTGGTCTTGGCTTTCACCTGGCCGCTCGCATTTCCTCACCTTCGGCTTGCCGCGTATATGCGCGCCGCTTATGGCTGGCATGATGCAGACGCAGACAAGAGAAGGCAATGCCTATGTGCCTGCCATGCCTAGCTTTCTGCCGCGCTCGCGAAGGATTAGACGCCGTCCTTGCCCCAGCCATCGCGGGGTGGAACCATCCTCGGCGGAATTGCCCCCTGCCGATGGTTAAGCGTGGCTGAACCCGAGACCCTTCCTGCGACCGTCCTGACCGGTTTTCTCGGCAGCGGCAAAACGACGCTGTTGCGGCGAGCACTCACCTCACCGGCGCTCGCCGACACTGCCGTTGTCATCAACGAAATTGGCGAGATCGCCGTCGATCATCACCTCGTCGATTTCGTCGAGGGGAGCGTGCTCGAATTACCGGGCGGGTGCCTTTGTTGTGCTGTTCGCGAAGATCTCGCAATGACCCTGCGCAGCCTTTTGGAGCGGCGCGAAGCCGGCGAGATCCGGAGTTTTCGCCGGATCGTGATCGAAACGACAGGGCTTGCCGACCCGGCGCCGATCCTATTCACACTCGGCGCCGATGCGATGCTCGACCACTGCCTGCATCTGGCTCGGGTGGTCACGCTCGTTGATGCGGTCAACGGCATCGAGACCCTCGGCCGCTTTGCCGAGGCGGGCCGGCAGGCCGCGCTCGCCGACACCCTGGTCATCACGAAGACCGATCTTGCCCCGCTCGGCCCTGACCTCATCGACTGCCTCGGCGCGCTCAACCGCCGTGCCGAGCGAGTTCTAGCGGCCGATATCAAAGATGCCGGTAAAGTGCTGTTCGCCAGCGGCGGGCGATTGGATGCTCCGGTCATGCCGGCCGAGCCGGCCGCCCATCATACGCACGGGATCGATGCCTTCAGCATCGTCCTTGAAGGCGAGATCAGCCGTCTCGAATTCGCGCGCGCGCTGGGTGGGCTGGCGCGGGAGCGCGGCACCGACCTACTCCGCGTCAAAGGTATCGTGCGGTTTGCCGACCGGCCCGATCGCCCGGCCGTCGTGCAGGCCGCCCAGCACGCGATGTTCGCCCCCGAATGGCTCGAAGATTGGCCCGACGAGGACCGCCGCAGCCGCCTCGTTTTCGTCGTGCAGAACATCCCGCGCGCCGAAATCCTCGCGCACTTCGCCTTCGCCAAGCCCTCTCAGCCGGCGCGGCCAGGATAGCTGACCGCCATGCCGGCGCGGACATCCTGCTGGATGCCGTATTGCGGGAAGGGATAGCGCAGGCCGTTTTTCGAGAGAGCCTCCATGCCCGCGATCGCCTTCGCGATATCGTCTGGCGGCAACGCCATCAGCATCTCGTCATCGAGCACTCCGCCGTAGCGGCGTTCGGCAAAGCATGGGATCGATAGGCTCGGCTCGCGGGTTTTGAGTGCGCGCCCCCAAGAATCGGCGCAAGCCGACTCGCCGACAACACTCCAGTCGAAACGCCTGTAGCCCGACCATTGCAAGCCGTTGATGAAATAGATCATCGCGCCCGGGGTCGCGTAAAACAACGCGATGTTGGGCGGGTCGAGCCGGCCACTCGCCAGCGGCGCCACGGCCAGCGCCTCGTAGCGGCCGTCCGGTACGCATTCCATGGCGGCCTGATGCGCCCGCGCATCCTCGGGCGCATTGTACCAGACCCCGGCCATGTGCTCACCGGAACGCCATTTCTCATCCTTGGCAAGACCCAGGCCGACGACGGCGCGGCACTGCGCGCCGACCAGATCCTCGCTGGTGATGCCGACCGTCCAGCCGAGACGAGCCGCTTGTGCGACAATCTGATCGAGCGTGTGCACGGC
>JBARIB010000057.1:0-1999 GCA_049799535.1 Allostellaceae bacterium
CGACCGTGTCCTTGCCCAAGAGTTTCACGAAATCGAAGAAGGGCTGGTAAAAAGGTGGGCCCTTGCGGCCTTGCAGCCGGGCCATCAGCTTACGCGCGACCCACAGATAGAGAAAGCCCAGCGCTCCCGCGCCGAGAATTCCGGGCCACACCAGCACCGCAAAGACGTATTGCCAGAGCTCGTTCAACACGGCTTCGTTTTCCTTTGTTGATCGGCGGTCCGACCCTCCGCCAGCAGCTGCGCCGCCTGCGCGATGCCGGCAATGATCAGCTGCGGCCGCGGCGGGCAGCCGGACACCCAGACATCGACCGGGATGTACTTGTCTACCGGGCCGTCGACTGTCGGGCTGCCGGCGAAGACATTGCCGCTCGCCGGGCATGAGCCAATCGCGACGACAGCCTTTGGGCTCGGGATTTGCGAATAGATGTCCAACACCGCGCGGTGCGATCGCTTGGTCAAGGTTCCAGTCAAGAGCAGAATGTCGGCGTGTTTGGGGCTACCTTGGCGCAGCATGCCGATCTGCTCAGCGTCGTACCGTGGGGTTATGCACGGCGCGATCTCAATATCGCAGCCGTTGCACCCGCCGCTGTTCAGCACGTAAATCCACGGCGATTTGCGGCGTGAGACGGCGAGGAGCTTGGCAAAGGGGTTCATGCCGCGTCTCCTTTTATTGTGCCATTGCCAGCAGGCCGGACGCAGCAGCCCCAGTCAATATGCTCGGATAGCATCCCAGCAGCACTGCTATGACGGCGAGGCAGGCCAACACGGCGGGTGCCAGATAGGCCGGGGCGCCAGTCACCGGGATCTCTGCCGGTCCGAGCCAGGTGCGGTGAATGGCTCGCGCATAGCACAACAGATCGAGCGCGGCGACCATCAATAGGGCGGTGATGAGCGCCGGCCCGCCAAATTGCGTCGCGGCAATGTAGATCCGCCAGTAGGCAACGAAACCGAAGCCCGGAGGCACGCCGATGAAAACCAGTGCACCTATGATAAAGGCCGCTCCCGTCAGCGGCAGGCGCGCGGCGAGCCCGCTTGTGTCAAGGGTGACGGTCCGCCCGATTTGCCTCTCCGCGAACCCCACCGCGCCAAAGAGAATGACCTTTGACAGAGCGTGATTGAGCGCCCCGAGGGAGGCGCCCGCAATGCCTGCGGGACCGCCGATGATCAGCCCCAAGAGAAGAAAGCCCATATCATTGATGGTCGAGAAGGCCAGCATCCGCTTGAGCTCGGTCTGGGCTAGGGCGAGCAGCGCACCGCCGGACATCGACAGCAGGGCGACGACCATCCATACTGGCGCATATTCGCCGAATACCCACGGCGAGACCTCACGCAATGCCGCCAGCTCACCAAAGGTTGCAATGTCCACGACCGATACGATCAACGCAGTCGTCATCGGCGCGGCGGCAGAGGCCACTGCCGGTAGCCAGAAATAAAAGGGGATCAGACCGAGCTTTAAGGCAAAGCCGACAATCAGCAGGCAGACCACGAGCTTTTGGAGGGTCGGCCCAGGCGCTTCCGCACCCGTTCCTACTAAGCTTCCCGCAATCAGCGTGCACGCGATCGCGGGAACGATCGAATACAGGTACTTGCGCCCGGCCGCAGCGGCTTCCGGGGTCCCGTGCGACCAGACCAGCGCGACGGCGGCGAGCTCTGCGAGATCCAGAAAAATCGCGGCGGTCCAGGAATCGCCGATCAGCTTGCTCGCGATGACCAGCACAGTGATGGCAGCCGCAAGCCACCACCACACTCGGCCATCCTGCGGGACCGAGACGGCATAGAGCCCGATCCCAATCGCCAGCACGGCGAAGAAGCCTATGAAGATAAGGTCCATTTACACTCTTTCACGGGCGCACTTGGCGACGCGCACTCACAGCAGCCACAGGCCAGCGAACAGGGCTGCCGCGCACACCGTGGCAGTGAGAAACGGCTGCCTCTCCAGCCCCTCTGTCGCGAACCGCCGAGCCCCTGCCGCGGTATCCTTGATCGCGCGCCAAATCAT
>JBARIB010000058.1:0-1549 GCA_049799535.1 Allostellaceae bacterium
GAACTCCATGATGCTCACCGTGTAAGATGGCCGCTCGTCATAGGTCAGGATATATTCGGTGACCCAGAGGTCGCCCGCGCCGAGTATTCGCCGCACTGTGAAGCGCTTTCTGCTCGGCTGAGCAAAACGAGACGCCTGAATGTTGCGCCGGCCGCGGATGCGCTCGCCCGATTGCGGGTACTCGAGCACCGCATCCTCTCGGTAAATCTGGTGCTCCGCCTCGAAGTCGTTGGCGTCGGAGGCGGCCCAGTGGCGATCCAGGGCTGCTCTGATGTCGTGGTCTTCCATCTCGATCTTCCCTCACACTGGTGGTGCATTGATGCGCGTATGGCCTTGTCACCGGGTCCGATGGTTAAAAGCTAGGCCAGACCAGAAACCGGCGAGAGCGTCTCGCATATGCCCTGATAATCAAAGATCGATGACGATGTCGCCCTGAGGTCGGCAGCAGCAGATCAGCGCATTGCCGTCGGCTGGCGGCTCCACGGGCTCCGGCCGGTAACCGACAGCGCCCATGACGAGCCCGGTCTCGCAAGTGTGGCAGACCCCGGTCCGGCATGACCACCGCACGGGCACATCGCATGCCTCGGCAAGTTCGAGGAGGCTCTGGAAGGCCGGGGCCCAGCGGACGTTTAGGCTGCTGCGCGCAAAAGACACCAATGGGCCCACGCCGGCAGACCCTGCCGGCTGGTGGGGTGGCCGGCGGGGTGCCGCCGCGATGCCCGGTGTCTTCGGCGGACTTGAGCCGAAAATCTCGGTATGGATGCGGCTGGAAGCGACGCTCCAACTCCCAAGCTCGACGGCAAGATCGTTCATGAAGGCGGGCGGGCCGCACAGATAGAAATCGGCATCGCGAGGCACCCCAAGTTCCTTGATCGCATGCATATCCAAGCGTCCGGGAGCGTCGAAATCGACAGCCGGCCGGTCCCCCGGACCAGGAGAGCTATAGCAGATGTGGCTGTGGCTGCGAGGCAGAGCCTTCAGGAGGGCGCGCGTCTCTGCGGCGAACGGATGCTCGCCGCTGTTGCGGGCTCCGTATATCCACCAGACCTCCCTCGACGAGGCCCCCGTGGCCATTGCATAGAGCATGGCGAGTACCGGGGTTGCACCGATGCCAGCACTCAGCAAGACGACGGGGCCGTCGCCTGGCCTCAGCGTGAAGCTGCCGCGTGGCGCGCTCGTGTCCAGATGGTCGCCAATCCGTATGTGAGTGTCGACGTAAATCCCGGCCGCACCATGGGTCTCCCGCTTGATGCTCACGCGATAGCGATCGTCGCGCGGCTCGCTCGACAGTGAATAACTGCGCAATAGAGCGGGCGCATCGGGTACCGGCCTCAGCCGCAGCACGATAAACTGCCCGGGCAGCGCAGCCGCCAGAGGCCGCCCGTCAGTCGGCTCGAGCACCAGCGAGGTCACGTTGGCGCTTTCGCGGTCCTTGCGCGATACACGCAGCGGGCGGAACCCCGTCCAGGCCGGAGGCGGGCCGGCCGCCGGGGCGAGCCCAGGGTTACCCGTCACCGCGCTCCCGCTCCGCTCGCGGTCGAGCAGAGCC
>JBARIB010000059.1:0-5753 GCA_049799535.1 Allostellaceae bacterium
TGAAGGACCACGGGATCATGATCAGCATGGACGGCAAGGGCCGATGCATGGACAACATCTTCGTCGAGCGGCTGTGGCGAAGCCTCAAATACGAGGAGGTCTACCTCAACGCCTATGCCTGTGTGGCGGAGGCCACAGCCGGTATTGGCGCCTGGCTGAATTTCTACAATGAGGAGCGCCAGCATCAGAGCCTCGGCTACCGCACGCCGCGGCAAATTTACGATGAAGGCCTACGGATATGTGGACGATCGGCTTTGCCGACCGGCTCCGCTTCCCCCGCCTCCCGAGCCAGCTCGCAAAGCGGGGAAATGCTCGCCTTCGCCCACATACCCACAAGCGCCACAGCTGACAAAGGATTTGATATTGATGGGGTGAAAAGTAGAATCGTCAAACCAGCCATCGCGTTAACCGCGAGCGGAGCCGACATCGAAATCAGCCGGGCTACACCTTAAGAAGCGGCTCCCGCTGTCTCACAATCGGGGTCCACCTCAGGCGGCGAAGGAGATGGCACCATCGTCGCTGGCAAATAACTGACGGAGTGCCCCGATGCCCCAGCTGAACGACTTGAGCAGGTCCCTCGTCGCCTTGGACCAAGATAGCACAATCATTGCCGTCGTCGAGCTGAGCCAGTCGAGCTAGCTGGTTGCCGGGGTGCTTCCCGGCATTGAGCGTCAACCGCAAAAGAAGCTGGAACCGAGTGCGGAAAGGCTTCTTGGCCTGCTGCATCGCTGGCGCGATGAAGCGATCAGGGCCGGTAAAAAGATCACGCGGATTGCACTGGCCTTCGAAGCCGGCCGCGATGGCTTCTGGTTGGCGCGTTGGCTGAATGCGCGCGGGGTCGAAGCGCACGTGATCCATCCCTCGAGTGTCGCAGTATCGGGAGCATCGCCGGGCCAAGACCGACAGGCTCGACACCGAGTTGCTGAAGCGCGGGTTCTTGGGGTGGCTGCGCGGGGAACGGGGCCATTGCAGCATGGCGCGCGCCCCGACGATTGCCGAAGAGGACGCCAAGTGGCCGAACCGGGAGCGCGAGTGCCTGGTCGGGGAACGTACACGCATCGTCAACCGAATGAAGGCCACGCTGGCCCGGCTCGGCGTGCGCAATTTCAAACCCACCCTGCGCAAGGCAGCGGAGCGTCTTGCAACGGTGCACACCCCGGAGGGCATGCCGCTACCGCGAAATGTATTGGCCGAGCTGCAGCGCGATATGGCGCGGCTGGGCTTTGTCGTCAGCCAGATCACGGAGATCGAGCAGGCTCGTCAGAAACGATTGGAGCAGGAGACTGAAACCGGGCCGCACGCCATGGTCCGGCAGGTGGCTCGGGTCATCGGCATCGGTATTGAAACGGCTGATATGCTCGTCCATGAGGTGCTCTCGCGACCAATGCGTGACCGCAAAGCGGTGGCGCGCGGAGCCTGTCCTCGGGCCGGCCAAGGGCCGGACCCGGGGGCCGGTCTGACGGGCTCGCCGGACGAGAGCGGTGCGAGGCGGCGGGAACAAGGCCTCGCCAGAGCCGGCAATGCCCGGGTCCGCCGCGGCATGATCCAACTCGCCTGGCGCTTTCTGCGGTTTCAGAAAGAGAGCGCACTGGCACAGTGGTACCGGGCCCGCACTGCCGATAGCCGTCTAGGCACGCGCAAGACGATGATTGTCGCGTTGGCACGCAAGCTGCTCATCGCGCTCTAGCGCTTTGTCACGACTGGCGAGACATTGGACGGCGTCATCCTGCGCCCGGCAGGCTGAAAGACCTCCGGGACGAGCATCTTACCTATTCGGCGCTCGCGCTGGCGTTCAGCGCGGACTGCTGATTGACGATCCGAGGTGGCGGGAACCGGCAGCTGACATGGCACCGATGCCGACGGAGAGAATGGGCCCGCCGCCCGGAGCTTTGCCGCCGATACGCATGACTGCATCATGGTCAGGATCCAAACGGACCTACCGCATACAAGTGTGCGGCGCGAAGATGCGCCCAATGGCGAGCTCCCCTCGGACCGTCACGCAGACAGCCGCCGTCAGACGCCGGAGTTCGAAGAGAGAGAAGCCCATCGCGCGGTTCATCGTCCCTCCGCGTGCTCAGGCGTCGAGGCGCTGCGAAACACAAGCGACGCTAAGGCGGCAAGCCGCCAAGCTCCGCTAGCGTTTCGGTCCCTTGACCCCTTCCGCGCGCTCCGGGAACTGGATCGCAGGCGACGGGATGAAGAACGGCCCTTCCCGCTCCGAACAAAGAACTGTGAGCAAACCCAATAACAACCGCTTGACAGGAAAAGCCCCATACAAGTTCGAATCCGCCTTCCTCCGCCGGGGAGTCTTCTGCAGCATAGAATTACGGGATGCGCGCGACGATGCGCTCCGGCGTCCCAGATCATCTGTTCCGGTTCTTGCAATCATCGGCTGTCAAACGGCGCGTCGGGTTTTTCTCGTCTCGATGTCAGGCCATGCCCCAGGACGGCCAAAGCCGAAAAGACAGGACCGGCACCCACTCGGGGAAAAACCGGGCGCGTGGGTGCGGATGCGAAAATCTGGTAAATCCGGACTTTCAGCCCCAGCCTGTCGCGCAGCGCCTTCAACATTTACATACCGGAAGAGCCTGCGCCGATCACGATGGCGTCGTAGTTTTGCATCGCCTCAGCCATTTGTTCCTCCAATCTGTTTTCTGTTTTTCTTGCACTGGTGATCCAGCAAGCGGTCCCGCAGCGGCTTTCAGCCGTGCTGGGACCCGACACTCAGCGAGCACAGCTACGGGCTTCCGGCCGCGCCTTCACTCCTTACGAATTTGGTCACTTTAGCGCTGGTCACCCGGATATGGCCGTGCGAGCGCCACCGGCACGGTCCCCTCTATTGTGACACCACTCTGCGAGCGGCAAGCGTCTGAGCGACCATTGCTTCAAGCGACACCCATCCCGCCAAACCGCAGATCGCCTCGCCTCTCAATCTACAGTGGGGCGAAGCCGCCTAAATGGAATCAGCTCACGATTATTTCGACGCGGCTCGGCTTCAACCCATGCTCCCCTTCCTTTAACTTGAGTAAGTTGCGTGGCGTATCGCATCGGTACATTTATCGATCGAACCTGGTGCCGGAGCGTCTTCTCCTAGCATTGTTGCCAATCCTTCTTCAGTGATGAGGCCTTTAATGGCAGTATCCTGCTCGTTATATCGCAGTGCTTTAAATTCAGCGAGCTTGGCCTTTGCATCTGGTCTCTGTTCAAATCTTACTAAGCAGATGCTTGCCCTTAAAGCAACTAGCTCGTTTTCGCCCTCCTGTCGTGCCTTCTCGACAACCGCTTGGGTCGTTAGCCACCCCAACGCGGTTACGACGATTATTGTGAGCACGCTCGCGATCACAGCGCTCCAGACGATGTCTTTTATCCTTTGGACCATCGCTCTACGATCACGCGCCTTTTGCGCTGACCGCTCTAGATCTGACCGCTGTCTCGCTAGATCTCTTTCTGTATTGCTCATCTCTTAACCTCCCGACCAAGTCGCGTGCGGACGCGAGCGGTAGAGTTGGTTGGCTTCTGCGATTATATGCGCGGCTTAGTTTAGCCCCCACCAATTCAACCTACACTGGCACGCCCGACATCGGGCCGGGGCCAAGATTGTTTTCGACCGACTTCACGCCGGGCAGGATCTTCGCCGCGCTTTCGGCAGCTGCAGCCTGGTCGGCGTTTTCGACCACGCCCCAGAGCCGGACATTGCCGTCGCTCACGGTGACGTTGACGAGCACCGTGTCGAGTTCTCGCTTGACCAGCAGAATTTTCACCAATTCCTCGCGGAGTTGCCGATCCTTCGCCGCGCCGGGTTCATGATGATCGACTATCGTGTTGGCAAGCCCGTGGAGCAGGTTGGCGCGGCTGACGATACCCGCAAGTCTGCCGCCGCTGAGCACCGGGACGCGCTTGATGTGATGGCGCTCCAGCAGTTCGGCGATTTCATTGAGCGGCGTGTCCTCGTCCACGGTGAACACGTTTCGTGTCATCACCGCGCCGGCGGTGCGGCCCTGGGCCTTTTCGTAGGCCACCGTCTGGCCGGCGAAGACAGCCTCCAGCCACCATGGCCGCTTCGTCCCGGTGCGGCTCGTCCCCTCGGGGCGCAGCAGGTCTCCCTCGCTGATGATACCCACAACCTTCCGCGCGCCGTCGACGACCGGTACCGCGCTGATCCGGTATTTCAGCAGCAGGCCCACGACCTCGTGGACGGGCGAGTCTTCCGAAACTGAAATGACGTTTACCGTCATGATATCCTTTGCCTGCATGGACGAATCCTCCTGCTTCCGAGTCAAAGATTAGGCGCCACGAGCCAAGACGGGCCGCCGACAGGTCCGCCTACCTTACAGGATATCGCCTTCGCGCGAGCGCCCATTGATCTGAATCAGGTTGTTCAGACGAGGGCCTTCGTTGATCTGGATCAACGCGCCTCGCGCTGACTTTGGACGAGGATACGAGCCTCTTACTCTGTGCAGGGAGGCTTACGATGATCGACGAGCATCAGCTGCGGCAGGACGTACTGGACGAGCTCGAATACGAACCCAGTATCAATGCCGATCATATCGGCGTCGGCGTCCATGCCGGCGTCGTCACCCTTACCGGGTTCGTGTCGAGCTACGGCGAGAAACTTGCGGCGGAGCGCGCCGCGCGGCGGGTCAAGGGCGTCAAGGCGATCGCCGAGGAAATCGAAATTCGCCTGCCTTCGGACAAGAAGGTAGCGGACGACGAGATCGCCGGACGGGCAGTCGACATCCTCAAATGGCGCGTCGGCTTTCCCGCCAATCGGATCAGCGTCAAGGTCGAGAAGGGGATTGTAACCCTAACCGGCGATGTCGATTGGCGTTTCCAGAAGAGCGAAGCCGAAGCCGCCGTTCACAACCTCACCGGCGTCGCTGGCGTCGCCAACTTGATCCGGGTCAACTCGCCGGTTCAGGTTCCCGAGGTCAAAGAAAAGATCCAGAAGGCGCTGCATCGTAGCGCAGATTTGGACGCGTCGCGGATCATCGTGCAAACCGACGGCGGCAAGGTCGTCCTCGGCGGGAAAGTCCATGCTTCGTACGAGCGCGACATCGCTGTACGTGCTGCTTGGTCGGCCCCCGGCGTCACCGAGGTTCAGGATCACATTCGGATTGAACCGTGATGTCTGCGCCCCGCGGAACGGCCTTTCCGCTACGACGATGCATGGCGGCGTCGGGCCCTGGCTCACGCCGTGGCATTTCCCTGCCAGCAGGGAAAACCGCCTTTCAGCCCCCGAAAGGCGCCCTCTCGGCGCGAAAAATACGCGGTATGCCACCGGCTTCGGCTCGATTCGACCGAGCCCACCGACAGCGGAATTCCGCTGCCGTTTGAGGCTGTGAAACGCGAACCGTAGCAACCCCTTCCGGGTTGTCGGGAGAGGCAAGCGGGTTAATAAGTATAGAGCGGTTTCGGACCCTTCTGCAGGGTCGCTTTCCGGATTATCAACGCCGCTACAAGCTCCGGTACCCGTGAGCCAGCTTGTCCCCGGTGCCCATCGTCTTAATCGCACATATCACGCCACTGCGCACCGCTACCTGGATTGAGGCACGCCCCGAGCTCGCCGCCCCAGCGCCAAGCAAGCAGACGAGGGGAGAAATGTACCCTCATCAACGCCCGGGATTGGCAATTGGACAATGGTGGCGAGCAGCGCGCCTTTGACAGTTGCCGCGGACAATGCCGAAGTTAGGGAGCAGTCAATCAGTTACCGAGGAATGCGGGGTGCACGCACAAGCGTTAACCTGCGTTAAGCC
>JBARIB010000060.1:0-5192 GCA_049799535.1 Allostellaceae bacterium
GAGCGGTTTTCGCCAGCGGCAGCCCGTTCCCGCCGGTCGAGATCGCCGGCCGGAAATTCGTGCCGGGCCAGGGAAACAACGTTTACATCTTCCCGGCGATGGGCATGGCGGTGTTTGCCACCGAGGCTACCCGGGTGACCGAGGAAATGTTCATCATCGCGGCGCAGGCTGTCGCCGAGCAGGTCACCGAGGAGGATCTCTCGGTTGGGCTGATCTATCCGCCCCAGAGCCGGATTTTGGAGGCATCGCTCCATGTGGCGGAGCGGGTTGCCTCATACATCTTCGATCACGGGCTCGCCCGCGTGCCGAGGCCGGAGGACGTCGGCTCGCTGATCCGCGCGCGGGCTTACCGCCCGGTCTATCCGGAGTAAAGCCGATGGTGGAGGTGCTGAACCGCGAAGGCCAGCACGACGCGATGATTGCCGATCCGGACCCCGTGGTGGTGGTGGTACCCCACCCGGAACGTCCCGGTAAAGACGAGGGCCTGCACAGGACAGTCGTGGTCGGCGGCGGCGCGGCGGGGCTCGAGCTCGTGACCCGGCTAGGCGAGCGCCTCGGCCGGCGCCGCTCTTCATCAAAACTGAGGGCGAGTGTCACGCTGGTGGAATGTGCTCGGACACATCTCTGGAAGCCATTGCTGCACGAAGTGGCGGCGGGCAGCATGGACCCCGGCGAGTATGAGCTGAACTACCTCGCCCAGGCGCATTGGCACGGGTTCCGTTACCGTTTGGGCGAGATGATCGGGCTCGATCGCGCCGCTAAGGAAGTTCACCTTGCCGCTACTTTCGATGACGAGGGGCGGCAGATCACGCCGCCGCGGTCCGTCGCGTACGATACCTTGGTGATCGCGATCGGCAGCGTCACCAATGATTTCGGCACACCGGGCGTTGCCGAGCATGCGGTGCCGCTGGAGACCCCGGCCCAGGCGGCGCGCTTCAATCGTCGCTTGGTGAATGCCTGCATCCGTGCTGAGACGCAGGACGGCCCGGTACGTCCCGGGCAGCTTCACGTGGCGGTCGTCGGCGCCGGCGCGACCGGCGCTGAATTGGCTGCCGAGTTGCACCGCACGACGCGTGAAGTGGTCGCCTACGGGCTCGACCGTATTGATCCCGAGCGCGACATCCGCATTGTGCTGATCGAGGCCGCCGACCGCATCCTGCCCGGTCTGCCGGAACGGATCTCCGAGGCGGCGCGTCGCCTGCTCGACCGCATTGGCATCGAGGTCCATACCGGCGCAAAAGTGACGGAAGTAACAGCGGACGGCCTGCGTCTGGCCGACGGCTCGTTCATTGCTTCGGAACTAGTGGTGTGGGCGGCCGGGGTCAAAGCCCCGGAGGTGTTGCGGCACCTCGATGGACTGGAGGTCAACCGCATTAACCAGCTCGTCGTCGAGCCGACACTGCAGACCACGCGCGATCCCGACATCTTCGCAATCGGCGATTGCGCCGCCTGTCCGCGCCAGGGCGGGCTCACCCCGGTGCCACCGCGGGCACAGGCCGCGCACCAGGAGGCGGCGCATATGGTCCGCCAGATCGAGCGGCGGCTGCGCGGCAAGCCGCTTCTCCCCTACACGTACCGCGACTTCGGCTCGCTGGTGTCGCTCGGCAAGCACAGCACGGTGGGCAGCCTGATGGGGCTCCTCTTCGGACGCGGCTTCTTCATCGAAGGTCTCTTTGCCGGGGTCATGTACCGCTCGCTGCGCATGCTGCACGAGCGGGCGTTGCATGGTACCCGACGCGCCGTATTGGGCTTGCTGGCAGGTGGTCTGTCGCGCCGTGCCGGTCCGCCGGTGAAGCTGCATTGAGTGGCGCACGATGGCGCAAAGGAGCAATGACATGAACGACCAGACCCATCCCGAACTGAACGAGGTCCCGATCGGCATTCATGCGACTGGAACGCGCCGCGAGACCGACTCGATGGGCGAGATCGAGGTGCCGGCCGATCGCTATTGGGGAGCGCAAACGCAGCGCAGCCTCATCCATTTCTCGATCGGCGACGACCGCATGCCAAAACGGGTCTACCACGCCTATGGCTACGTGAAAAAGGCGGCGGCATTGATCAACGCCGCTGCTGGAAGGCTGCCGCAATGGAAGGTTGACGCCATCGCGCGGGCCGCCGACGAAGCAATCGCTGGTAAGCTCGACGACCACTTCCCGCTCTATGTCTGGCAGACCGGCTCCGGCACCCAGTCGAACATGAATGTCAACGAGGTCCTGTCGAACCGCGCGATCCAAATGCTCGGCGGCAAGATTGGCAGCAAAGAGCCGGTGCACCCGAACGACGACGTCAATATGGGACAGTCGTCCAACGACACCTTCCCGACCGCAATGCACATCGCCGCGGTGATGGAATTGGAGGAGCATTTATTGCCGCATGCCGAGGTATTGGCTACCGCCATCGAGGCCAAGGCTAAGGAGTGGATGGATGTGATCAAGACCGGGCGTACTCACCTAATGGACGCGGTTCCGCTGACAGTGGGACAGGAATGGTCGGGCTGGGGAAGCCAGATCCGGTGCGCGCTGGACCGTATCCGCGCTTCCGAGAAGAGTCTGTTCGAGCTGGCAGCGGGAGGGACGGCGGTCGGTACCGGGCTCAACGCGCCGCCCGGTTTCGGCCGCGAGATCGCAGCGAAGATCGCCGAGCTGACCGGTTATCCATTCGTCACGGCGCCCAATAAATTTGCTGCGCAGGGCTCGCTCGACGCAATGGTCGCGGCAATGGCGGCGGTGCGCGGGCTCGCCGTCGCGCTGATGAAAATCGCCAATGATATGCGCTGGCTGGCCTCAGGGCCGCGCTGCGGCCTTGGCGAGCTGTTGTTGCCGGAGAACGAGCCCGGCTCCTCGATCATGCCGGGCAAGGTCAACCCGACCCAGCAGGAGGCAATGGTCATGGTCTGCATTCAGGTGATCGGCGAGGACAATGCCGTCGCCTTTGCCGGCAGCCAGGGCAATTTCGAGCTCAACGCAATGCGCCCGATCATCATCAACAATTTCCTGCACTCCGCCCGTATCCTTGGCGATGCCTGCGAGAAGCTGCGGGGTTTCTCGGTCGAGGGCGCGCGGCTAAACCGCAAACGGATTGACGAGATGGTCGACCGCTCGCTGATGCTGGTGACGGCGCTGAGCCCGGTGATCGGCTATGACAAGGCCTCTGCCATTGCCCACAAGGCCAACGACGAGGACCTCAGTCTAAAGGAGGCGGCGCTCACCTCGGGCGATATCGATGAAAAGCGTTTTGACGAGATCGTCGACCCGAAGAAAATGGTCGGGCACGGTGTGGCCGGGAGCTGATCTGGCGATCCGGGTGCTGCCGTTCGTTCTGAGCGTGATCGCCGGAGCCACGGACATCATCGGCTTTCTCGGTCTCAACGGGCTCTTCACCTCCCACATCACCGGCAACCTCGTCGTTCTGGCCGCGCACATTGTCACCGGCGAGCCGACAATGTTCTCCTACATCCTGTCGGTGCCGGTCTTCATGCTGGTGCTGTTCCTGACGCGTCTGCTCGCCGGAGCTTTCGAGCAGGCCGGTCGTGACACGCTCGGGCCATTGCTCCTGCTGCAACTGTTCTCGCTCGCCGCCTTCCTCGTCCTCTGCATCACTGCCGGTCCATGGATCAATCCAAACGCCGCGACTGCAATTATCGCCGG
The DNA here is from genome assembly GCA_049799535.1 of Allostellaceae bacterium. GTDB lineage: Bacteria > Pseudomonadota > Alphaproteobacteria > ATCC43930 > CGMCC-115725 > AP-15. The sequence continues at coordinate 3,648 of JBARIB010000060.1, forward strand.
GATGTTCGGGGTGGCAGCGATGGCGGTGCAAAACGCCCTCGTGCAGATCGCGCTGAGGAACACGCCAACCACGGCAGTGATGACGACAAATGTGACCCACTTCATGTTGGATCTCGGCAGGGTGCTGGTCGGTGGTGATCCGGCCGAGGTCGCTAAGGCCCACAGCCGCGCCGTGCATATCCTGCCGGTGATCGCCGGGTTCGCAACCGGCTGCGGGCTGGGCGCCGCATTCGAAGCCGCCGCGGGTCTGTGGTCCCTCGCTTTGCCCACCGGCCTCGCCCTGCTTGCGTTTGCGATGGCGTGGAGGCACGGGAACAATATCGCGCAGCGTCGATGAGGTCCTGATATCGTGGAGCAATTGCTGCGAATAGCTCCGCGGCGAATACGATCCGAAGCCGCTGCTCACATACAAAGCGCGACAATTTCGGAGACATCCAACGCCCTCGGCGTTCGCTTGCAGGATCAGTGACTGGTAAAAGGACCGGAAAATGACAGTGGGGATCATCGGCGCGGGTGCCGTCGGGTCGGCGTGTCTTACCGCCCTTGTTGCGCGTCGCTGTGCGCGCGAAATCGTCGTGTTGAACCGGGAGCGGAAAAGGGCGCAGGGTCTGGCGACCGACGTCCAATACGGCGCCGTGCTCTTTCCCCCGGTCGAGGTGCGGGACGGTGACTACGACGATCTCGAGGGCGCCTCGCTGGTGATGATCACCGCCGGAATAAACGAAAAGACGGGCGGCGCCAACCGTAATGACCCAGCGGGTAGGTTGCGGCTCCTGGACGCCAATGTCGATGTCTACAAGGACATCGTGCCTCGGTTGCACGCCGTGGCGCCCCGGGCTCTAGTGCTCGTCGTTACCGATCCGCCGGATCCGCTAGCCGACGCGACGCGCAGGTTGGGTCACGACCGCGTCCTCAGCACCGGCACATATCTCGACAGCCTGCGATTCAGGTTTCACCTGGCTCGCCGGCTGGGTGTCAGCCCCGCCTTCGTAGATGCGCAGATTCTCGGCGAGCACGGCACCTCTGAGGTGTTCGTCTGGTCCTCTGCCCGGATCGCCGGGACGCCGATACTCGACTTGGTAGGGCAGTCTGCCCAAGACCGCGAGAAGTTCCGAACCCACCGCTGTAGTGACAATGATCCTCATCGTTGCGGCCACATCGGCCTTTGCGCAAGGCGGCAACCCGCCGTCCGCACCGCAAAGTGCGCGGCCGCAGACAGTCATCGGACAGACCGGCACGATGTACGACGGCAACAACGCCAACCTACAACTGCCGCCGGAACAAGACGCGTATTGGGCCCCGCTGTGGGCCGAGCCGGGCGCGACCGGCAATGCGGGCTCTGGCTCGGCGGTCGGCGCTGGGGCCGCAGGCGCCTCGCTCGGGGATGCTCAAACTGGCGGTGAGCATTGATTATCGGCACGCGCGTACGGGCAGACGTGGCCGCCAGCCGACCCGGCCGGCCGCAATGGCGGCGTTCTTGCGATAATCGTGATCAAAAAATTACCGCATTAACATCTGATAATAGAGGCCATGGCGGAGGGTAGC